>JALZVI010000097.1 GCA_023301015.1 Rickettsiales bacterium
GCTTTTCACTTTGGTTCTCGGTGCGGCAGGCCTCCGTTGTGCTTGTCGTTAGTGTGGCCACATGGGGTGCGGGTGCCGCTGTTGATTGGGTAGATTATTTTGTTCTGCTTTGCCATGTTGTGGTCGTAGACCTGAGCGATGAGGCCTCCATGAACGTCAAGCCGACTAAAGGGATTTCAATCTGCTCGTACAGATCCTCCCTGAACTCGGATGCATGCGTCTCGCCTCAATCCTGGAATGTATGTTATCTATAGACACCAGTAATGTACCATTTAATGAGAATACATTGCCAGTAAACCCATTTGCAAAAAGATATACACCGAATGTATCAAGTGGAATGGCTGATCGTACAGTAAGTTCTTTACTTTCCGGAATCAAATTTAGAGATTGAAATATATACTGAAATACTTTGATTAATTTAAGTAGTACCTACCACATGATTTCATTGTTAATATGGACGTACTTAAATCATACGTTAAATTTGACATACACAATTTCAGGAAAAAGTTGTCCAGTATAAGGAATATAACTGATTGTGGCGACCATTCAATTGCTAAACTGGAAAATGGTGTATATTTCAAGTTTGATGACGATGGTGTAATAGTATATGGTCCTTTTGGGGATGGGAATAGTACTACCCATACAGATATAAGTAGTATTATATCCACATGTATGAACGGGGGTCTTTATAGGGGATCTATTATTATACAAGTCTATGGTTTTCATATTTCGTGTGTGAAATCAGATATAGATTTGGCTATGTTGAATCATATGTTATCTATCGACCCACCTAGTGGTATGTCAGAAAACATATTATATCCACATGATGACGAACTTCTCGTTAAAATGGAACATTATATTGATGGTTTTACTATTACATACCATATAAACTCTTCCGGAGCTACAAGAGCTGTCTGTAATACTTCGAGGTGTAAATATAATTTTAGTGACGAGGATGTAATCAGAAGAAGATTACACGGTACTACACAGAAATTAATCGATATAATGAAATAATACTAATATACTATACTAGGCTCTATGCATAATGGATCTGATATCAACCAGAAATCCTTCATGTATTCTCTTATGAGTCTTTCTGGGTAAAACCCTTTGATCTTTTTCTCGTATATGTGACAACTATTCACACCGACTACGTTGTCGTGTAATACGAGACTCTTTTTAACATCTACATGTGTGCACATTTTTGCATTGTGAAATTTAAATGAACCCACCAACTCTTTTGCGTCATAGAACATCTCGCATAATCGTTTCATAGGTTTCAATTTACCATAATATAAAACGTCACATACATCATTTGTATGTTCTTTGTGGGTCCTCACACCCGATTTGAATTCTTTATCACATGTCAAACAACCCATCCCACCTCCTGGGTGTTTGTGGTTTTTGCTACCATTTATAACTAGTACATCGTCACGAAGGTATTTTAACTTACGAGATACTAATTCCGAGTACCCTGAAATTATGGAATCAGCTCTAATACGCAAGTAAACATCATAATTGCGTTTTGATTTTTCCACTAGTTCAAATGCAGATGCAATTGAATATAGTTGAGATGATATATTTTTAGTGAAATCATCTGATAGGGTAAGTTTTTTGAATTCGACATAGAAAAGATCCAAGCCATCTTGTTTCCATGAAAAGTTAGAAACCTTCTCGTTGTGGTTCTCTATTTTCATATATACTGGCTTTAGAACCTTCTTGATATCTTCGAAATTGGGAGAATTGGATCCTAACTTAATCCATTCCGACTCTGACCTTTCACCAGATTCCATCCATGTATGTATATAGATATCTACGTTGGGATTTTTACGTACAAAGTCTACCCAGTACTCTCGTCTCTTAGAAAAGTTCCTAAAATGACCAGAGAGCATCAATGCTACTTTTGGTATATTTTCCCCATTGTTTAGTATATGATTTACTATGTTAGAATTTCTATGGACATGTTTAATTATCCTGGGATCAGAAAATAACATGCCATCGAATAAATCAGACCAATTTTTAGGTAATGATGGGTATTTGGATGTATCAAATCTGAAACCATTTTGTATAGGAAATGTCATAGCCAGATTATGTAAATGGGCTGGAGATGCTGGCCATTTTTTCTTGTTTTTTAGGAAAACAAGAGTGAGTATCTTACTTAAGAATATACCATATTCTCTAACCCTGTGTGCTCCGTATACAGAGTTTACACTCGATATTTGTTTAAACTGTTGTTTAATAGAGGCATTTATATCTGCGTAACCATACCCATGTATTATACACCTAGCTCTCTCTATGGATCTTCTTGCTCCTGTATTATGGTAATGAACAATACATAATTTAGATGTTGATGTCTTACCACGCTTAATGCGTCCATTGTGACACCCATTTACAGTTGATATGAATGCTTCTGACCTAAAGAAACATTTTGATGGTTTTGCTGGTGTTTGTTGGAATGTTGTTATGTTTTCAACTGGATTGACAACTTTCTGATCTATATAGAATTCACTCTGGGGATCAGGAACAGATTCGAAATACGTCGATATTTTAAACATTGTTGTGTCCATAGGAAGTTGTGACAAGTGTCCATTGAACCTTTTCTTTTGGCATAACCTCATATCAGGATTATCCAAAAAATCACTAAATTGAATAAACTCATCGGAATCCAATCCGAACATGAACCTACA
>JALZVI010000098.1 GCA_023301015.1 Rickettsiales bacterium
AAATCACCCGACTCTGACTACCTTTTACTAGTATCCTGTAACGACCTACCAGATACCAGAAACAAGGCAATGTGGTCAATTTCACCCCTTTGTTCCCCGCTACCCTACCCAAAAATTGGATTTCGACAACGTGTGCAAATTGTTGATTGCTTTATAAGCCATCTACTCGGTCACTAGTCCGTTCTATCGTCGTTTTCGTATCAGCAAAAAAGTGAAATTTTGGACCGAAAAGCTGTTTTTGCAAGCCAAAATGGCAGAAAACGAGGAAATAGCGGTGTATTTGCAACGATTTGTTTCTAGAATAGGTTTTTGGGAGCGGATATAGGGAAACACCCCTACTCCATCAATATAGCGACGAAAAGGTCAATTTGGCCTTATATGCCCTAGAGAGCCAAGTACATTGCATCGAGCTGAAAAGACGATTATCTTTGATTCTATTTTTACCAACACACATACTTAAATGGACAAGCAAGCTTTATATGATTCCTTACCTGAGCGTCTAAGTCGCTCGACTCCTGCCATCATAACGGAGTTTCATTTGCCGAAGAATGAGGAGCTATTTGTGAAAAATAAATTGACGATTGACTTTTTTGAAAAAGTGGGATTCTCTGTTACGTTGAACAACTTAATAGATCCTTATGGCTTATATCTTGTGTTTAGTTCAAATCCCAATGACACGATTGTTATTAAAGAAGATTTTCTATATCGAGAAGAGCAGGTTTATTTAGATATGGTAGAAGGAGCTATTCGCTCAACCCCTGAATCTGGTACGCCGTGGCGGGTGACGTATCGAGATCATCCACCTATTTTGTTCCAAGGGAATTTGATCCTCTGTACTCGATTGACAGAAGCTGCGGTACGGGAGAAACGGAAACTGGATTTCTTGTCTGCGTGTAGTTTCTTCATATAGTCCATATATGAGTGTACCGCTGAAAAGGATATTCTTAGAATGAAAATCATAGATCAAGTTCTAGCCGCTTATTGCGAATCAGTTTACCCATAGGACTCATGTCTTTTAATGCGAAGGGCCAGATACTCCAATAAGCTTGAGTCACAAACCAATACGTTTGGCTATGTCCCTTAAAAGTGACGATATAGATAGGAGGATTCAGCATCGGAAAGAATTTGATACTTACCACTTCTGACCATTGCTTTCTAATGATTTCTTGACCATTATTTAATTCAATTTGCTTATAATTGATTGCAGCATAGTTGGTCTTTTTATAGAACAATATTCCTAGGAAAAGACAAAAGAATAGCATGATAAGAACTGGCATTGAGAAGTTCTCTATACTTAGTCCTTTGGTAAAAATAAGTAAAAACATACTAGCTATAATTGCCGTGTATTTAAGCGTATAATAGTGAAGGCTACTGCTTTTGTGTAACATTGGTGTTTTATTAAATCCACATTCACATGCTCATTTTTCAGGAAAGTTATTTCTAAGACATTTCTGCGTGAAATAAGGAATATTGTGTTTTTAACTACATAACAATATTACAAATAGCTAATGATTTGACTTGTTTTCTTCGACAAATTCGGATGAAATTTCGATGAATGGAATCTAGATTACAGTATTATTTTCTTTGGTATCTCCAATAATAAAACTTATATTTATTATGCCGAGTAACCTATCGCTGGAACTACCTACCAAACAATAAGCTTCTGGATATTCCGATCTCTTGAACACCACTTCTTGGGCTTAGGTAGGTAAGCTGCACTTTAAAGAATTGGTTGGATAGTTCTTAGTCTATGGTTTATCTGAACTCAGATAGTTCACGACTACCCTACCATCTGTCCTAACAACCGCTTCTTCACCTCTGCTCCAAGCTATTGATTGACTTTTTCAACGATGCGTTTTTGTTCGGCTAGAGGAGGGAAAGGAAATGGTTGGCTTTGGAATTCATTGTATTTGAGACTTTCCACAGTTGTCCCTAGCATTCCCTCTATGACATTCCTCAATAATAATAAGATCAAAAAAATTGAGAAGTTTATATAACTGGTTGACACTTTCAGCCCCAACGGGGCGACATATACAGGTATGTTCTTTATTATATCACTCTGACAGGGCTGTATAATTGTCAACTACTTTTAGTCCTTGGGGAAACTTGTCAAAAAAAAAATTAGAAAATTATTTGAATATATTGTCCGATTCACATTGACCTGTCAAACCTTGGTATAGTGTAAAATAGATTTCATATTGTTTCTCAACTTTATGTTGTTTAACAATGGTTATTTTATATTTAAAATATAGAAAATTACCTGTCTTCGGCTGTGTCAATAATACATTACGATCTGCCAAGAAAAGAATACGTTTCTTCGCTCCAGACTTCCATAATCGCCATATAATCTGAAAAGCGGTGAGCGTCTTGCCACAACCTGTTGCCATGACTAATAAAAGACGATTTCTTCTTTTTGCAATAGCTTCCATTGTTCTGCTAATCGCAATCAATTGGTAATATTTTGGTCGATTGTCACTAGGATATTCAAAATAGTCTTGAGTGATTAGTTTTTCTACGTTTGCATCATTGATGTCATTAGTCTGCTTAAATCGTCGCCACAATTCATAAGGAGCAGGAAAAGCTTCTAAGGGAATTTGTTCTTCCAAATAACCATTGCTTTGTGTTTTATCATGTTTCTGAAAGGCATCTCCATTGTTACTATAAGCAAACAATAAATCCAATAAAGGAATATAACTTAATGCTTGTTGCATACCAGCACTAACACTAAGTGTATTTTTCTTAGCCTCAACTACTGCTATTCCATTGTTTTGAAAACTAACACATAATCTACCCGTTTTAGCTTAGGAATGTGTATGAAATAACTTCGTAATTTATGCTGCTTCTTTTGCTCTTATTTTTCACTTTAATTCAGTCAAAGTATCAACAATTATCCTTCAT
>JALZVI010000099.1 GCA_023301015.1 Rickettsiales bacterium
ATTTTATTAATAGTGATATCAATTCCTTGAAAACGGATATTACTGATTTTGGATGGATCTTCTCCACCTACAAAAATGCCATTTTCACTATTGCATTGAATATTGCTAAACGTAATATTGGAGACCTTGCCTACTTTTCCTTTAGTCGCTCCTTTAGGGAATCGAATCTCTGCATCTTTTCCTTTGCTATTGGCTCTAGGAAAAGCGGTGATATAGATTGGTTCCGCTTTGCCCCACCAGACATCTCCAAAAAGACGGCATTCTAAAATGATATTAGAAATAATAATATTAGAAACGGTACCTTCATCTCTATTTTGAATACCAATTCCTCGATTGCTATTTTTGATGATGCAATTATTAATGACGACATTTTTAATAGCGTCCACATTTTCAGAACCAAACTTGATAGCACAAGAAGTCGAAGTTAAGGTGCAACCTGTCACCGTAATATCGGAACAAGGACCAAATTCAGCATATTCTCTTCTATTTTTAAAACAAATACAATCATCTCCAGATTCGATGTGACAATTACTAATATTTACATTTTGAGAATGGTCTAAATCAATACCATCCCCATTTCTAATTTTTAGGTCATTATAAATGAAAACCTGATTGATTAATACATTTTTACAGCCAATGAAATGCAATCCCCAGTATGCTGCATTTTGAAAAGTAATATTGTGAATTTTAATATTTTTAACATTGACCAAGGTCAAAATATGAGGTCGTGGGTCTACGGTATCAAATGGTTTTAAATCGTAGGCATCTTTTTGTTCTTCTCCCATAAAGGCAACACCATTTCCATCAATAATTCCACCACCTGTCATCGTTACATTCTCCAAGTTCTTTCCACCAATCCAAATAGTGCCTTCTCCTTTGTTTTCTTGAAAAGCACTTTCTGTATATATAGATTCATCTGAGTTAGCTAATAAGATAGCACCAGTTTCTACTCGAAATTCAATGTTCGATTTTAATTTGAAAGGGCCCGACATAAAGATATAACCTGCTGGAATGAGGACTGTACCTCCTCCATTTTGATGACAAGAATCAATAGCTTTTTGAATCGTTGATGCATTGTCCTCATGAATACCTTCTTTTGCGCCAAAATCTAATATATTATATTTTTTCATTTATTTCTTGGAAAGAATATTTATTTAATATGTCCTACATAATTACATATTTGCAAGATATTAAAATTTATACTATTATACAAAAGTATAATTAGAAAAAATCAAGTTATTTTTTAGAGGATTAGTAAATAAATTGTATCTTAAGGAAATGTCCTTTTTATCGCTATAAAAGTATTTTGATTTTCCCTCGAATACCTGTCTTTACTACATTTATAGATAAGAATATTCCTATGGAAAAATCAAGAATATGTCCTTATTGTTTTATCAAAAGCTTGATAGTTAACATAGAAGTTGTTTTAGAATGATTTGATGCATTATTTGCAAATCATTGATTCCTAACTACTTCCTCGCAGCAAGCGGCACCTTCAATAGGCTCCCATAGACTGAAAGTTTATGAGAGTCTATTTCTAAAATAATAATAATTGGATTCTAAAAAATCAATGCTCGGTCCTATAAAAAAGAATTCTTTAGCAGAACAAGTTGAAGAAAAATTGATCACCTACTTAAAGGGGAACAATTTTAATACAGGTGATAAGTTACCTAAAGAAATAGAAATAGCGCAATACTTAGGTGTAAGTAGAAATGTTGTTCGAGAGGCTTTAAGCCGTCTACGTATGTTAGGGGTGATTGAGTCTAAAAAACGTAAAGGAATGGTTATTGCGGAACCAGATTTAATGAGTGGTTTGACGCGGATAATGGATCCTGCCTTACTTGGTGCTGATAATATGCAAGATATTTTTGAACTTCGATTGGTTTTAGAAGTAGGGATGGCAGACTTATTATTCGCTAGAAAAGAAGAAAGTGATTTAGTAATTTTAAAAGATATAGCCACCCGAGAATTGAACGATCCTAAATGTCTTACTTCTCAAAAAATACGATCTCAGTATGAGATTGAGTTTCATGGGAAGCTTTATGTTATGACAGGTAACTCTACATTAACAAGGTTCCAGAAATTATTATTACCAGTTTTTAATTATATGATTGATGTGGAATCTACTTTAGAAAAAAAACCTCCGAGTGGAAAGATTTCTCATTTTGATTTAATTGAAACCTTAGAAAACGGAACAGCTGCTTTGTTTAGAAAGCACATGCGTCAACATTTGACACCTCATTTTAGACGACTTTAGAATAAATTTCCACTAGATATTTACTGCTTATTTTTACGAGAATGAATTGCATTCCAGTTTTTCTTGATAAAATAAATTATGCCTAAGAGTAATGTATAAAGAAACGTTGCTGTCATGAAAGGAGCATTTTTGTTTATGAACAATACTATATATCAAGTACTAATCAGTTTTGCATTTCAATATTTGACTGGCATATTCTACCGTATCTTTAATCGTTCTTAGATTTTCTACCTCCATACAATTGGTTTCTAAATTTAGACGCAATTCACATTCCATTATCAATTCAGCAAAATCCAAAGAATCTAAACCTAAATCTTTATAATAAGAGGCATTTGCTAGAATGGCATTTGCAGGAATTCCCATTTGTAATAAAATGTTGGTAATCTCTTTTTGAATTTGTGATTTTGTCATAGCTATTTTTTCAGGAATTGATGACTTATCAATCTGCCTTATTATTTATTTTCAAATATTATATACCAGGGTAAAGTATGAATTAAAGCAACTCATTACTATAAATCTGCCCGAAGAAAAGTTGTCTTCTTTGCAAGTATACTATTACATAAGCCAATATATTTAAAGGGGATTCCTCGATTTTGAGGAATAAACTGAGCACTAATAGGATTTGGATAAACTTCCAAAGTTGCTGTTTCTGAGCGATCATAAATACTCTAAAAGTATCTCTAATTTGATTCAATTTGGATACTACTCGCTGACAAATAGTGTACGTTTTTGCCTGCAGATATTTCCGATAAAGAGGAATAAGCACGGCCTCAAATCCTAGATCTAGAATAGCGACTTTGAATGTTTTATTTGGTATACATTTTTGTTGTTTAATCCAAGAAAACATGACTACTTATTAGATAGGTCGTGTTAATTAAACGGGTAAATTTAGGAACTAGACTCGACCGCTGCGCAGTCGAGCGGGTTTTTTCGTCTAAAGAATTGAAAAAATCAGTGCATAGCAGGGCTACGGACTTATTTTTCTGCATTTTTTAGG
>JALZVI010000100.1 GCA_023301015.1 Rickettsiales bacterium
TCTTCCATGGCTGACAGATTGCTCAACATATGGTCGTTTAGCTTTTTCTTATGCTCAACATCGCTATCATTCAGATTATCTTGATATCCGCTAGCAAGTCTTGTTTGCACCTCTTGATGCGAAGCTTTACCCTTCTGCGCACCATGGCGGGATATAGCCTCAGCAGGCTTGTTTGCCTTACCTTCAGGCTTATAATCAATTCCATTTTCCTTCACCGCAGCCTTAAACTCTGGATAAAGCTCAAAACTTGGGTCATTTGAATTTTCAATGTCAGAAGCTGTTTTCAAACCCTCAAGCTTGGCAGAAACGTTTTTTGCATTCGCTACATCAGCATATGACTTATTCTTCATCTCACCAACAATTTCAAATGTCACGTTACGTGCATCGTCACCTCTCACCCAACGAAAATCTTGATTTAGGGAAGAATCGTGGAAATTTTCTTCAGTCAAATTCACACCCAGCTTGTCAGCAAGCTCTGGCGTTAAATCACCAGCACTATTTGGATTGCCCATTACATTCGTTACAATTGAAAGCGCTTGATTACCTGTGTCATGGTTGGTAACGCGGGCGATATGGTATTTCAGCGACGGGTCATGCATTGCAACTGAATTTGGAACTTCGTTAATTGGAACGCCGGTTGCAGTGTTAAAACCATAGGCTTTGCCATCTTGGTTTCCCTGTTTACGCCCACCAAAGTCCCCGCCATAAACTGTCGCGTCTCCATTAGTTGTGTATAAACCAGTACTTACCATAGTCTCACCATACCTTATTTATATGACATTATCATTACAGAATCGTGGATATTTGCTATTTTTTGTATAATTCTACTGAAATAGCAAAGAAAAAGCACGGCTTCCCCCGAAAACCGCGCTTTAGATATACGTTGTTACCCGTATAAATATCTATATTTTGCCCTACACATCCTCTTCAAATGTGCATTTTAGTGGGTGGTGGCTGCGGCGGGCTTGCTCATTTACAATCCCAACCTTTGTTTCTGCAACGTCGCGAGTGAAAAACCCGCAAATTGCTAATCCTTCTTTGCGCACTTGCATTGTTAGCTGTGCAGCCTCAATTTGTGGCTTGTGGAACTGGCTTTGCAGCACTCCTTGCATAAACTCTGATGGCGTATAGTCATCAGCCAAAATCACTACCTTATACATTGAAGGCTTTGCCAACGTCATATCCTGTGGTGCCAATGCTGCGTCTGAAAATTCGTTTCTCTCTTCCTCTCTCATCTTAAACTCCCCCGATAAAATTATGTCTTATTTATTCCCCTATAACCTTATTATGACACGAAAGGTTGAAGGAAGCGTTAAGCGGAGGTTACGATTTGGTAAATCTTAGAAAGGATTTTATGGAATAGTGTATTTTTTGATTGCTTCCCCGCTGGCGGCTGCGCCTTGCAGACTGAAACGCGCTCAGGGTGTGGTTCAGGGCTTGATGAAATCCCGCTACAATCGCCACCCTACAAGACCAGAAGACCTTGAGCGCACGTTAGCGCTTCCTCAACCTACGAGCCAGTAGGCGAGCGGGGAGGAAATTAAAAACTCAGCCTTGAGCTCGTTTCAGTCTGCCAGCGCGAAGCGCGTAAGCGGGGAAACAATTATTACTTACTGTAAAAAAACTGGCGGCTGCAATATGGGCACTGAATATTCCCGCTGCTCTGAATCTCC
This sequence comes from Rickettsiales bacterium, assembly GCA_023301015.1. The sequence goes on from JALZVI010000100.1 coordinate 1,674, forward strand.
AAATAAACAAGCGGATGACCAAGCCCGTCGCCTTTACAGCTTACTTGCTTGCTGTTCACCAGAAATGCGTCTGAATATTTCGGGTGGGGTTGCATTTTAACTGCGCCTGAATTGCTTGCCATATCTATCTAAGCTCCAAAATTTGTTCCGTATTTATATAACCATGTCTGCTCAACGCCCTGATTTCCCTCAAATTTTGAGATTTTGTCGCCTTTTTTCATGGTTAAGCCAATATCATCCAAGCCGTTTAACAAGTTATGCTTGCGGAAGCCGTCAATTTCAAACTTAATTTGAGTGTTACCGAAGCTGATGCTTTGCTCTTGCAAATCCACCGCCACTTCTTCGCCACGGCCCGCAACATCCATCATCTGGTCAATCTCAGCTTGGCTCAGCGCGATTGGGAGCATGCCGTTTTTGAAGCAGTTATTATAGAAAATATCCGCAAAACTTGGCGCAATAATTACCTTAATCCCAAAATCCAACAACGCCCACGGCGCATGCTCACGGCTTGAACCGCAACCAAAATTGTCGCCCGCAACCAGAATACCTGCATTTGTATACGGCTCAGTGTCGAGCACAAAATCCTTCTTATTGCCCTGCGCATCGACCCGAAACTCAAAGAACAACCCCTCACCCAAGCCAGTACGCTTGATGGTGGTTAGAAACTGCTTCGGGATAATCATATCCGTATCAATATTCTGAATATTAAGCGGTGCCGCGATTGCGGTGATGTTTGTGAATGGTGTCATTTTATAGAAACTCCCTTACGTCTGCTAGTTTACCCTTAATCGCAGCCGCAGCTGCCATAGCTGGACTCATCAAATGCGTTCGTCCATCTCTGCCCTGACGCCCCTCAAAATTACGGTTTGAGGTTGACGCACATCTCTCACCCGGCGACAACTTATCCGCATTCATCGCCAAGCACATTGAGCAGCCTGGTTCGCGCCAGTCAAAACCAGCTTCGATGAAGATTTTGTCCAAACCCTCTTCTTCTGCCTGCTGCTT
>JALZVI010000101.1 GCA_023301015.1 Rickettsiales bacterium
GTGGTGCGTGCGTTGATATCCAACGGGATGCAGCAAGATTTGCCGCTCAAGCTGTTCACTTCTGGCCCAGTTTTTCGTTACGAGCGCCCGCAAAAGGGTCGCCAACGTCAGTTCCATCAGATTAGCTGCGAGCATTTTGGGAATGCGCTGCCAATTGCGGATGCCGATGTGATTGCGATGGCGGATGATTTGTTGAATGCGCTGAAGATTGAATCTGTGCTGCACATCAATAGCCTTGGTGACGGTGAATCTCGCGCGAAACATCGCGAAGATTTGGTGGAGTATTTGACGAAATTTGAGGCGGAGTTGAGCGAAGATTCAAAAAACCGTCTGCGTACAAACCCGTTGCGCATTTTGGATTCTAAGGATGAAAACGACCGCAAAATTTGCCTTGATGCACCAAAGCTGGCCGATTGCCTAAACGCCGAGTCACGCAAGTTTTTTGACGATGTGCTCGAAGGGCTGGAGATTTTGGGAATTGAATATGTTCTGGATAATAATCTGGTACGCGGTTTGGATTATTATAACCACACGGTTTTTGAGTTCAAATCAGCGTCACTAGGTGCGCAGGATACGATTTTGGCTGGCGGCCGTTATGACGGTTTGGTCAAGCAAATGGGTGGCCCTGATTGCCCCGCTGTTGGCTGGGGAGCGGGCATTGAGCGCCTGATGTTGCTCACAGATTTGGAGGCGCATGACGCCGAACTTTATATGCTAATCGCAGGCGCGCCAGAGCTGAAACCACAGCTGCTGAAGATTGCACAAAAACTCCGCGCAGAAGGCAAAGTTTGCGAAATTGCGCATCAAAACAACATCGGCAAAGCCATGAAATTCGCCGACAAAAAAGGTGCGAGTTATGCCGTGATTTATGGCGAAGACGAGGCCGCAAAGGGTGTTGCACAGCTGAAGAATTTAAAAACTGGCGTGCAAGAAGAAATCACTTTATAACACCCACATGGATATCAACGCGAAACTAGACACTATCATCAACAGGAATGCTGAAACTGAGGCTAAGCTGAACTCGGGGGATTTACCGACTGATGAGATGATTGCGGCGAGCAAGGAAATCTCGGCGATGGCGGATATTGTGGCATTGGCGAAGACATATAAGGAAGTGGCGGGCAATTTGGCTGATGCGCACGAGATGCTTGATGACCCAGAGATGAAAGAGCTGGCTGAGGAAGAAATTCAAGCCGCAAAAGAGCAACTTCCCGCACTCGAAGAGAAAATTAAGATCGCGCTTCTGCCAAAGGATGAGGCGGATGAGAAGAACGCGATTATCGAAGTTCGCGCAGGCGCAGGTGGCGATGAAGCTGGGCTGTTTGCCGCAGAACTTTTCCGCGCCTACACCCGCTATGCCGAAACTCAGGGCTGGAAGGTTGAGGTTTTGAGTGTTTCTGAGTCTGGTATTGGTTCGTATAAAGAAGCGTCGATGATGGTGACTGGAAAAAATGTGTTTCAGCGCTTTAAATTTGAATCGGGTGTGCATCGCGTGCAGCGTGTACCAAAAACTGAAAGTGGCGGGCGAATTCATACATCAACATGCACTGTGGCCGTGCTTCCCGAGGCTGAGGAAGTGGATGTGCAGATTATTGATTCTGATTTGCGTATCGACGTTTTTCGCGCTTCAGGCCCAGGCGGACAGTCAGTTAACACGACAGATTCCGCGGTGCGTATTACGCATATTCCAACCGGTGTGGTGGTGAGTCAGCAAGATGAGAAATCGCAAATTAAGAACAAAGCCAAGGCCATGAAGGTTTTGCGCTCGCGCCTATATGAAGAAGATCGCCGTCAAAAGCATGAAGCCTATGCCGCGGAGCGTAAGGGGCAGGTGGGAACAGGCGATCGCTCAGAGCGTATCCGCACATATAATTTCCCGCAAAGCCGCTTGACGGATCACCGTATCAACCTCAGCTTGGGCAGCTTGAATGCTGTGATGGAAGGTGAATTCAAGGAGTTGATGGACGCGCTGCTAGCCGAAGATCAGGCAGCGAAACTTGCTGTGGCGGTGGAGTAAATTGGTTGACAATCACATCTTCCCTAATTAACTTCAATTAATAGGGAAAGTTTATGTCGCAAATTATATTTATAGAATCAGATGGCTTAGTAGCAGGTCTTAGGTCGATTAAAGATGCTTTTCATGCATCCGGTATTGTCTCTTTCTCCCGCTCATGTTCGGCTGAGCACATAGCCTTAGAGCTGAGAACGGGTGCTCTCACCAAGCGCATTGATCCAAAAGCCATTATCGGAGACCGAGCAATTGTTGAGCAGGTTTTGCAAGACTTTCCAAGATATGCAGGTGCAATTTTCATAAGCGGGTCAAAGGGCAGTGAGTTGGATGTTGAAGCGATTGAAGATTTGCGGGACTGCCATGCGGATGTGCGCAAGCTGGATTTGCCAGAGGATGTTACTGACCCTGCGCAAGAGAAAGAATTGGTGGATGGTCTCACGAAAATCATGCAAGAGTTCCACGCAAAACGCCCCCAAGCGAGCTGCGCTGCTAGGTAGTTCTGGACGTTGCGGAACTGGTAGCTGCGGAGTAATTGTTGACACCTTGGTTAACCAATGTTAACTTGCGCCAATGAGCGATAATAAACCTTACATATTAGTCATGGACTCTGGTGCTTATAGGCATTTGATAGAGGATAACATTTCTGGCCCTAACACTGATTCTATTTTTTTCTACAAGACTAGGGGCGTTAGTGGAATTGATGTTCTACCTGCTATTATGGAAGAGGTTGATAGGAGAGACCGCTTGCCTACAGCAATTTTAGCATGCCCGTTTTTTGCTCATCAGGTTTTATATGGCGCATCTGAAGGCATAGAAAATTTGTCTGATAAGGGGTTCGAAGGCGCTGTGTTTTTGAATATGACGATGCCTCAAGAGGGATATCCATCTTTGTATGATTTGTTTGAAAGAGGAGGAGTCGAGTTTCTTTCGGAGCATTCAGACCTTCCTTACCAAGAAAGAAAAGATACTGCTCATAAGTTTTTCACAGAAACTGCGCCTGAGCTATTAAAGGCTGATAGAGCTACTCCCCCTGTGCCAGAGAATACCCCTTCGCGTCACCATAATCATACGTCGTCATCGTCTGATTTACCGCAGTCCCACCCTCAGCAATTCCGCCGATAAGCGCTACAATATCAGTATATTCCACGCCTTCGCCGCGATAGCGGCAGCGGAACATTTCGCCGCGTTCAACTTCTGGTGTGCCGTCGCCCTTTGGCCAAACTTTTAGGCCGCGGAAATCGATAATTTCTAGCTTCAGCTTTTCGCTTTCAACTTCGTATAATTTTTCCGCCAGCGCATCCGCACTGCCATCAAAACGCACACACACATCCACACCAATAATGGTCGGCTCGGTTGTGTCGATCGTGAATGGTTTAGCTTCTTTCTTCTCCACAGTTTGCGCCTTATATTCCACTGCCGCAAATTGGTTCGGTTTCTCACCCAAATTCTCAATCAGAGCATTGGTGAACTCTTCAGTCCCAACACGTTTTTTAGAAACACCTTCTTTATATATATCACCCGTATGCACGCCGTCTTCGATGGTTTTAAGCAGAGCGTTATGTACAGTTGTTGCCACTTCTGGTTGGCCGATATGGGTTAGCATTTGCACGGCACCCAAAATCAATCCGCTTGGGTTTGCAATGCCTTGCCCAGCAATATCAGGGGCTGAGCCGTGGATTGCTTCAAACATCGCAGCTTTTTCGCCCACGTTGGAAGAGCCCGCAAGCCCGACTGATCCGCTAATTTCTGCGGCAACGTCGGACACAATATCGCCATATAAATTCTCAGTCACAATCACATCAAACTGCGCAGGGTTCACCGCCACACGCGCTGTTGCGATGTCGATTATGTGCATGTCTTGCTCAATTTGTGGATAGTCTTTGCCCACATGGCGGAACGCGTCGGCAAAGCAGCCATCGGAGAATTTCATGATGTTATCTTTCACAAAACAGCTCACCTTTTTGCGGCCGTTTTTCACCGCATATTCAAACGCATAACGGCAGATTTTCTCTGACCCTGTGCGCGTGATTAGCTTGATAGATTCATAAACATTTGGCGTTAGGCGATACTCAATTCCCGCATAAATATCTTCCTCATTCTCACGCACCACAACCAAATCCATGTCGGGGTGGTTAGTGTCAACAAACGGGTGATAGCTGCGGCAAGGGCGGACATTGGCATAAAGCCCAAGGCTTTTGCGGAGCGTTACGTTGAGCGATTTATAGCCACTACCTTGCGGTGTGGTGATTGGCGCTTTTAGCAGCACATTTGTGCGGTTGATGCTCGCCCACGCATCCTTGTCAAACCCGCTGGAAAAACCGAGCTTATACATCTGCTCACCAATCTGGATAGTCTCCACATCCAACTTCGCACCTGCTTCCATAAGCACGCGCAAAGTAGCCTCCATAATTTCCGGGCCAATTCCGTCGCCATAAGCTACTGTGATAGGTGTTGTCATGAGTGAATCCTGTTTTTGTTAGTTACCCAGCCATTTAAGCGGATAAGGTTTAAAAAAGGATTAAGGTGGTTGTGGTTTTATCTGCCTACATTTACATTTTCTGGCGTTGCTTTTTTGATCTCTTCTGCAAGAGCATGTTTTCCAGAAAGCCTTCCTTCAGCAAAATCATTTAGGAAGTTTATAGTTAGCTGCGCTCTTTCGCCTTTTTCTAGCTTCCCATATCTGTCAATCTCTCTTTGCCCAAGTTCACTAAAGGCTTCAACTAATTTACCCGTAGCTTCGTATTTATTGAAATTACTATAATTGCCCTCGTCAATAAATCGAAATGCCCAGTCGCGCATTTCAGTAACTAGTGCAGTGGCTTTTTCTCGTAAAGGCCTATTAGCAGATTCGTCAATAGTACCTTGATATTGCTCACGCGCCTCATCTCTTTGTTCTCGAGAGCTACTACCCCAACTTTGCATGATTTTGCCCTCATGGCGGAAATCAGCCTGAATTGACTTAGTTATTTTTTCTACAGCAGCAGCACATTCCTGCTCCAACCATGCTTCAAAATCATCTTTTACTTCTGTCATAATATATTCCACGTTATTTAAATCCGCCGTATTATTAACATGCGTTAACACCTGTGTCAAGAAATAACCATGCCAATGTTATATTCAAGCACTACGCGCCCTCCACAGCTCGCTTCGTTTCCAGATGTCTGAATTGATTTCTGAAATTTCCTGCGTGCAGTAATGCTGTTTTGCGCAAATGCATTTTTGCATTTTTATGTATTTATTCGTTTATATCATCTTATTTTCCGTGTTTTTTTGCCAAAAATTGGCCCCGCGCGGGTTTTATCCACGACCATTCATTACCGCTCCCGATTATCGGGGATTGCCTGCTTTTCCGAGTGGTTTTTGCATGAGCGCTCCGTTGCATCTGCGAATAATGGCAATGCCGCCGCTTTTTTTGTTTTGACAGATCCCGGGTAGCTGAACTACCGGAGCGCTGTGGTCTTATACGTATAATTTAGGTTATTATACCAGTATGGTTTGGCATATGTTAAATTAAAAT
>JALZVI010000102.1 GCA_023301015.1 Rickettsiales bacterium
GTTTCATCGGCTACGATAAACGCTGGAAGATCACGGTTTTCCCACTTTAGTACATAGGCAGTTCCCTGGGCATGCATTCTTGCTGTACGTCCATTTCTATGTGTGAATTCTTCAATTCTAGGAGGTAGTTCATAGTGAATGATGAAATCCATTTCAGGAACATCAATACCTCTTGCCGCCAGATCAGTAGCTAGTAATACCCTATGTGTACCATTTCTGAATTTAATAAGCGCACGTTCTCTATCAATCTGCTCTAGTCCACCATAGAAGCAAGCATGATCGATGTCATTATCATCTAGGTAATTACTTACAGTATTAATACTGTCTTTGAAGTTGCAGAATACAATTCCACTCTGTGCCTTTATGGACTTAAGTAGTTTAGTAAGCGTCTCTAGTTTATCTCTTGATGAAGCGACGACGGATTTCACTTTTAATTTTTCTTTCTCTTCATTATTAAAATTAATGTGTATTGGGTTTTTAAGATTTAGAAAATCGGGAAACTCAATATTTGAAGTGGCAGACGTTAATACTTTTTTCTTAAGAGAGGGAAGCTCGTATATGATTTCCTTCATCTCTCTCTCAAAACCAACTTGCAGTATCTTGTCAAATTCATCAAGAACGATAGTTTCTATAGATGAGGTATCGATGACGCCGCTTCTCATATGATCGGCAACTCTACCTGGTGTCCCCACAAGAATACTGGGAGAATGCTTGAGTTCGACTTTATCTTTTGAGCTAGATCTACCGCCATATACGGCATTGACTTTGTAGCCACTTCCCATCTCTCTAGTAACTTGCTCTATCTGTATTGCTAATTCCCTTGAAGGTGCAAGTATTAGGATCTGTATCCCTGTTAAGTCAGGTTTCAATTCTGCTATGAGGGGAAGTAGAAAGGCAAGTGTTTTTCCGGTACCGGTATGTGAAACTAAGACGACCTCATTGTTTTTACTTATTACCTCTTGTGCTTCTAATTGCATAGGGTTAAGCGCATCAATTCCTAACTTCTGAAGTATCGCGTCTTTATCTTTTTGGTTTTCTGCCATGGAGGGTAAAGGTAAAAAATAGTAGCAGTGTTGTGAACGAAGGTGGATCTTAATTCATTTTAATGAAATCAAACTCTAATAGAATAGAAGATCTGTTGTATATAAATAAAAAAGGCTGCCTTTTTGGGGACAGCCTTTTAGTAAACTATGATTTGATTTTAGCTATCTGAGAACTGTTATGTCATCAGAGAAAATCTCCGTTCTTCCACTTGTATACAAAATCTCAATAATGTAGACATATACACCTTGTTCAACTTGGTCGCCTATATTATCCCATCTACCGTTCCACCCGAAACTAGGATCGTTAGGTGAGTGACTAGGTTCGGCTACAAATACTCTGTTACCCCATCTATCATAGATGGCCATACTATTTACACTTTCAATAAATTCATCAGACTGAACAAAGAATATTTCATCTCCTGTACCATTAGGGGTAAAGATATTTGGAAGATATATGTCTTCAACTATTTTTTCTCTTATTGTTGCACAAGACATAGCCTCACAACCATTAATGTCTACGACTGTTACACAATATTCTGCAAATATTTCAGGGTTTACTTCAACTTGAAAACAAGCTAGTACACCACCAGAACAGAATTCTATACCATTTTCAGTCCAAGTTATAAGTGCTATTGAATCAGTGCTTATTGTAGTAGTTGCTGTTAATGTATATACTTCCGGCCCTTGATCAACATCTCTGTTGTCTCCAGCGTCTACTTCCAATAAGATAGGATCTATAATTGTAAATGTCTGAGCACTAGGGCATCCATTTCCATCTACTACGGTAAGGGTATATTGTCCGGGGGCTAGATTTTCAAAAACTGTCTCAGTAATAAATGTTGCACCACCATCGATTGAATATTGATAGTTATTATCACCTCCACTTGTTCCTACAATAAGCAAGGTGCCAAATCCACCATTACAAGGGGGATTATCTACCATCACATCAACATCGATTGCTGGTGAATCACTCTGTATTGTAACTTCATCAATTGCGTTACAACCCGTAATTGTATTCGTAACTTCTAATGTATATACACCAGGTATATTTACTTCAGGATTTGCTGATGTAGGATTTTGTATAGTTACACCTGATTCATGAGACCATAAATACGTAATATTGTTACCTACACTAGATGTTCCGCCTAAGGTTGCTTTTTCTTCACAACTAATAGTTTGATCAATTCCTGCATCCGCTAATGGCGCTTCATTTATTGTAACAGTAAGAGGTGTTGATACATCAGGACAAACCCCTTCTGGATCTGATACGACATAATTAAAGTCTATCGCCTCCTCTGGTGTATTGAGAGGAGTGATAGCCTGGCTTGTCGTATTTATAGCAGGATTGGTTGATGTGTATACCCATTCCCCGCCAAGGGTTTCATCTTGAATCTGATCTTGTAGCATGTATATATCTTCATCGTCATTACATAATACGAGATCTGTTGCTATTCCTGAGGAAAATGACTCAGTAGCCACGATAACCAGTTCTATTTCTGAGAAAGGGTCGCATGTGGCGCCTCCATTGTCATCTGGAGTATAACGCAATGTGTAAGTACCAGCTTCAAGCCCATCAGTGTTCAATTCACCGTTTTGGATATTAACTGGACTTGGTCCGGCTTCGACAGTCCATTGTCCTGGTGTAATTAAGTCATCTTCAATAGTAGCTAAAAGTAGAATATCATTATTACATATTGGATCTGGTTCAGTAATAAGAATGTTAGGGCAAGCACAATCTCTTATTGATACAGTAATAAGGTGTTGGTCAGGCATACAAGGCATAATCGAGGATGCATTCTGTGTGAAAGTAAACACAAATTCATCCATAGGATTAGTGCCATCAAAACATACTAGAGTAGGGTCGTTTACGGCATCGCCAGCTGGGTCTGTCCAAGAACCAGCAGTGTTGGAAACAGCTTCACTTAAGTTGACACAATGGTCTATGTTTCCTGTAGCCAATACATTACAAGCTGATAAACTATTTGTGACACTGTATTCTGGGTCTAGGGTAATGTTTATCCAAAAAATTTCTTGCTTCGGACAACCATCAGGTAAAATATTTGGAAGATAGTGGAATTGATACCTGCCATCTAGTCCCGCTGTATTAAAAGTAGAATCATTTTCTATTGTTGCGTCTGGTGTTCCCGTAATAAAATTCCATATACCGCCACCAACAATTTCTGGGTTATTAATCAGTTGATTTAAATTGTATAAACCTTCTGAACTACAAAGATCGTCTGGCGTATTCCTATCTATAACTGGACAGTTACAATTCCTAACTTCTACTTTAAGTATGTATGTCTCATCATCACAAGGGGGATTATTTTCTGATACTGCCGTATAGGTAAAATCATATATTGCAGGAAATACATCCGTAAAGAATAACTCATTAGGATTGTCAATGACTCCACCATTAAACATAGGTTCTGCTGTCCAGAATCCTGTTCCATCATTTGTTACATAATCATCTAGATCTATGAACTCAGGAAAATTAGTAAGCACAGAGCCATTACATACTCTTACATTGGAGCCTTCTACATCTGCAACTGGTGGATCTAGAATCTCGATATCCCCAGAAACTTCATTGGTACATGTACTGCCTTGTGAAACGGTTAATCTATATGTCACTGAGTATGTCCCGGGTGCAGCATCTTGAGGATCAAACTCTTGACCTACTAATGGACCCACTGGGTCAATAAACCAGTTTCCTGCTAATCCTTCAGGATTAGTAAGGTAATCTGTTAGTATAATTTTGTCTTGATTAGAACACAATGAATCTAGAATAGTAGGCAATGATAAATCAGGGCAACTGCAGTCTCTTATTCTTATCTCTACAGGCATTCTCTGATATACACATACAGAACCTGGATCCACTAGTGTATAATAGAATTTGTATTTATCTCCTGCTACTAACCCTTCCAGATTAACAATATTGTCGGAATCAATTGGTGTATCTATTATATTGTCACTTGTCCATATGCCAGTAGTTGAACCTGAGACAATTAAAGTATCTAGGTCAACCATGCTAGGTCCAGCGATAGAAATTTGATTACAAGCAGATGTGTTGATAACAAGATCAGCTGTAAGTTCTGTGTAAACGGTAAAATTAATTGTTGAGTCTATAGGACAAGTGCCAGAGAGATTATCTAATGTAAATGTCAAGCTATAGATTCCACCTTGACTATCATCTGTAATGATCAATTTATCATCATTGTCAATTACTAAATCTGTTGGTGTTACTGACCATGTTCCAGCTTCACTGGTTACTTTAAGTGTATTTAAATCAAATTCTTCCGGATTGGTACAGAAGTCAGGAATCTGATTTATGGCACGACTAGGACAGCTACAGTCAGATACATTTATTGTAAATGGGTAGGTCATATCAGGACATGGGTCTGTACCACCTGCTCTAAATTCATAAACAAAACTCCCTTGAGATCTACTTTCCATATCTATTCGAGAAGGTATATCTACTAGAAAACCATTTTCATCAAACCATGTTCCTAGATTAACATCAATAAGTTGCGTTAAGTCATAGAAAGTAGGATCGTTGCCAGATGGATCATTACATAGACCAATCATATCTAATGATAATGCGGTAGGCAGAGGAAGTACTTCCGCAACAAGAAACGACGAACTACCTGAGCAACTCCCAGATACTACATTTAGGGTATATGTCCCTGGTGAAGTGACTATCAATTCCTGATCTGAACCTATGTTTGTATTATTAATATCTGTCCATGTCCAACTGTCAAAACCCAGTCCTCCATCTAAGGTAACAGAAGTTCCTTGACATAAATCACCACCGGTAATTGTTGGGCTGATTCCAGTAGACTCTACCAATGTAAGAGGTAATGTAGAGAGACAGTTGCCATCAGATACAACTTGTAACGTCCATTGTCCAGCTTCACTTATATCAACACTAGCGCCTATTAATGTAGTCGTTGGTCCTATCCATTCAATAGTCTGAGCGCTAATATTGTTATTGATAACGGCGGTTAAAGTCGTTTGTGTTCCTGCACAGAATTGTAATGATCCATTGAAATCTAAGTCGGGTAGTTCGTTAACATTTATGGTTACTATGTGATTACTAGGACATCCTAGTGTATCAACAACAGTTAAGAAGTAATCTGTTGTTACTATAGGAGTAGTCGCAATAGAGCTTGTAGTTCCTGTTGCTCCACCTGTCCAATTATAAGAACTAAATCCAGTACCATTGGTTACGCTTATTGTATTAGGTGTACCTGCACATATGTTGTCTTGGAATGTAAATTGTGGTACTGGTCTTGTAGGAATATCAAATCTAATAGAATCAGCACAACCTCCATTCAATTCGCCTACAAGTATAAATGTTCCACTTGTTTCCATTGTCGGAAAACTAATCATATTTGTCAATAAAGGGCCGGCAACCTGAGTCCTAGGGATTACAGTATTTGTTGCCGTGTCAAAATTCCCATAATACAAGGTTAGTGTTGAAGGAAAATTAAGATTAGTGTTTTGTGCTAAAATCGTTATACCATCAGTATTACAGTCAGAAATTGCCATGTCTAATGTTGGACCACCTCCAATTGTAATTAACTTGGTCACCTCAAAGAAACAACCAAAGTCGTCTTCTATTTCAACTTTCAATTCATATGTTCCAGAGGGGGAATTCTCTTCATCAAAACTAATAGATTGTAAATCTTTATCTGTTGTCGCTATAAGTGTACCTGGTGTATACGACCAATCAAATTGATAGTCACCTGTAGGTACAAGATCTATTATAGCATTGTAAGTAATTATATTGACTACATTGTCCTTGCATAACTCTTCAGGACCTTCTATCATTTGGTTGAGTGGATGAACAAGAACGTATTCAAAATCAACAGAGCTTGAACAACCTTCATCATCAGTTACTGTTAATGTTTCTATCATTTCGCCATAAGGTCCCGTATAATCTAGAGGGTCAATAGGAACAACAAAGCTTGGTCCTGTATGTCCACTAGGTGACCACTCATAAGTATAGTTTCCTGTTCCACCACATAGCTCTTCTGGTATGAGTTCTGTCCCTTCGCCAGGGCATAACAAAGGTGCTTCTGGTGGAAGAATATCTATAAAAGGAAGTATGGTGATCTCTAGTTCTGTTATAGGACCTTTACAACCTGCGTCACTTATAACAAAAGCGTGATAAATAACAGTTCCTGCAAAACAATCAAAATTAGTAAGTACTTGGTCTAATGTGCCACTGCCGCTGATAACATCATCGTCAGCGCCATACTCTTCCCCTTCAATAACTTCAATAATAATATCTGTAACACCATCTTCTGCTCTTAGTTCTATGTCAGGACTTGTGTCATGGCAGATGATATCATCATAAGGGTCGTTTTCTACGACGAGTAAACTTGTGCAATCAAGTGTTGTATTCCAAGTTGCTGGCTCATCTAGTGCACAAAAATCAGAAACCCAGCATCCTGTCTGTCCATCCGATGTTGTAAAGAAGTTTATATGCAAATCTTTCTGACAATCATCATCACATTGAGCGATGTCATCAATGTCTTTGACTTTAATAAGAAATGAAAATTCAACATTTGAGACAGAGCCACATGCCGCATTAAGCCCCCATGCCCCGTTAGGGTGGGATGCATCAGTACACAATGGGCCATTTCCTTGTGATGTAGCAAACCAGCCTGGAGGTAATGTCGTTCCAGCAGCTAGACTACCTCCTGGAACCAATCCTGGTTCACCAGTACAGGTATTATCTTGTATACTCATATTACTGGCATTCACATTAAAAACGACATCATCAAAAAATCCAAAACCTGCTGGTGTCATATCCTCAATTGAAATAGCTGCTAAATCCCAACCACTTCCAAATGATGGTATAATACCTTGTAACCATTGGCAATTGTTTCCCACCCCACCGGGATCAACTTGAAATGCCACAGTGTAAGTTACTTCTACTGTCTCCCCTGGACATAATGGTT
>JALZVI010000103.1 GCA_023301015.1 Rickettsiales bacterium
CAGGCAAACATCGCGTCGACCAACCTCTCCGGTGGATCTCTCCTAGCTCACTGGGAGATCAAGGTCATGGAAAAGCTCATGTCCTTTATGGACTTCCCTGTTACATCTACTAAATTCGACGACCTCTGCATGGAATTTACCCAACACGAAGACTTGGATTCATCTGGAGCAGTTCTCACAGCTACATTGGACAACACTTCTGGTGCTATTTCTGGGTTCTCTCTTTCGTCGAATGGTCCTATCGGACTTATCCCCTTGACTGTTCCTTCTAGTCAAACTGGTAGCGTGTCTACCTCTGGTCTTGTTGTGGGATCTACTATGACTTATGGATCCGATACCACTTACTATGTGGCAAGTTCTTCTAACGAAGTTCCTTCGATCCTTTCCCCCCCTTCTTATAGTAGTCTGTCGCCTCTCATATGACTATCTAGCTGTTCTAATGGAATTGTTGGAGTTGAAAATTCTCAAGGAACAGTATGTTGCGATATAGGGTGTAACGGTAAATGCGGTGGGTTTGGGTGTCAGAATTGGGGTCAGTCAAATGGCCTCGACCATAATTCTTGTTGTACTGGAAATATCATTGCAAATGGTATAACATGCGATACCAGCGGATCATCTCCGTGTATTATATAAGATTTAATGTAAAAGAAAGTAGATAAAATATAATCAATATATTTTTAAACATATTTTTCATGTCATAGGTTGAGCGTCTGCTCCCTATTTTTCATTATGAGTTCTTTTTTCTAAATCGTTTAAATTTTATCATCTTTTCATGTGATATATCATCATTCACCATGAACCATTATAATCTAGATGGATTATCTACATACCAAGAATACAAGAATGCCATAGATAATGGTGCCAATGCTACAGAAATATACTATGATGGATCTACATCACTTTTTAATGTATCTGATTTTAATGAAAATAGTGATATAGATACATACAGAAGTATTGTAAATCTTTTGATATCTTCTGGGGTAGATGTAAATCATACTGATATGTATGGTTATACAGCATTGATGAGATCATGTAGTGACAATTTTAGTGTTGCATTACTTGAAAATGGGGCCCATTATCAATTAGTTGTTGACTCTGGGGACATATGCTCATCCCTAGTAGAGGCAATTATATATGGTCATACAAAGACAATAACATATATAATTGAAAATTTAGGAGTGGATCCTAATAGGGAAATTGACATGCACAATCGTACAGCTCTTCATATGGCATGTGAATACATAGGGAGAGTTCCTATAGTAAAGTACGAACTTTGCAAATCAGGGATATCTAAAATAATTGATTACGGTGCCGATGTAAACAGTAAGGACGTACTGGGTTATACGCCACTTCATTTAACAAAATTTAGTCTATCATGTGCAGAATCTCTTATAGAAAATGGGGCTGACGTAAATGTAACTATAAAAAGGGGAGAAGAGGTTAATATATCTCTCATACATGATGCCCATTGTAAATCATACGATGTAGTCAAATTACTACTAGAAAATGGGCTCGACGTAAATTCGATTACAAGCGAAGGTAATACACCTATATTGAATTTACTGGATTCTATGGGTATATTGACTCATAACACAATATGCATATTCGACCTTTTCATACACTATGGTGCAAAGTGCTCAATTAGGAATATACATGGTTTTGGTATTAATGACACCGTTCTAGGTAATATAATACCATTTTACCCTGTTATAAGAACTAAACTGAAACAGGAGAAAGACGATTGGGATAAAGTGTCATTAATCCTTATTAGTCGTTATAAAGATTCTTATAGTAACGATAAAACTGTAAAATGGGTGTCAGAATGCCCAGATGATGTTTTTGGTAATATTCTGAGATATGTTTAATAAAAAGTGTGTTTATTCATATTATATTGTAACTTATTCTGTATATGTCATGAAAGTCCTTGTAATAGGAGCCGGATGGTTCGGATGTGAAGTTTCCAGGACATTGGAAGATATAGGTATAGATTTTGACATAATAGATAAGAACAACTCGTTTTTTTCAGGATCATCATCTAAAAATCAAAACAGACTCCACTTTGGTGGGTTTCATTATTGTAGGTCTTATTCCACAAGAGAAGAATGCAGACATGGTTATAAAACATTCATGAAAAGGTACCCTGAGTTCACTGAACCTGTAAAATCTTATTACATGGTCCCAAATAAAAGCATATTGGATTTTAAAACATATACTGCTATATTTGATCATGAAAAATCACCATATCTACTCAAGACAATTGATGATATAGGTGAAGATGGTATACAACTAGACCCATCATTCGTAAATGGAGATAATGTTATAGTTGTAGATGAACGCTGGATAAATTTTAATAAAGCTAGAGAATATTTTACTTCTAAATTCTCCGATAAATTGCTTCATTATGATCCACTACAACTTCATATTTCACATGATTACGAACATATAACATACGGAAACAAGAGCTATGATATGGTATTTGATGCCACGAACGGTAAGCTTACAAAAATGACAGAATGTGAATATGAAGTATGTATTACTCTTGTATATAGGAAAGTAAATAACGACTCAGACATACCGGTCACTTTAACTGTTGTCGATGGGCCATTCTATTCACTATTCCTTTATATACCAGAGAAAAATCTATACACTCTTACACATGTAAAACATACACCAATATTCAAATCAGATTGTGTAAAAAACATAGAACATTTCATAGAAAATATAACACCATCAGAT
>JALZVI010000104.1 GCA_023301015.1 Rickettsiales bacterium
TTGGCGGCGGAATCTTGGGATTTGGAATCAGAAAATAGCTTTAGAAGCTCTGAAGTTAACCAGCATTTGAAGCAAGCTGTGAAGGAAATGGCTGGGCGTCCAAATGTTTTTACGGTGAAGCCAGCGGGCGAGCATGTTGCTGCATATTTGCGCGAGAAGTTTGGTGAGCAGGTGTATATTCCCAGCCCTGAGCATTCCGCAGGCAAGCTAACTGCGTTTGTCGAAGCTGGTTCAGACGCTCAAGCATATTTTGCCAATATAATTGAGGCGCCAGAAGATAGTGAGAATAGCAGCAAGAACTGGCAGAATACCCTCGCCGTGGCAGCTACAACAACAGCTTTGAGCGCCATTTCTGCCCGCGGAAGCAAAGCTGCTTAAAGAATTCGTCCACAGCCCTGAGCGTTCTCAGTCTGCAAGCCCGAAGGGCGCAGCGGGGAGAAAATGAAAACTCAGCCCTGAGCGTGTTTCAGTCTGCAAGGCAAAGCCGCAGCGGGGAAACAATTATAAATAACCGCTTGACCGCTAACAAAAACTCCCCTATAAAGCACGTCTTCTGAAGATATTGGGCGACTATCATATAGGCCTAGTGTAGGAATTGATTGGCTTTCAGGCGTTTTTTTACGTTTGTTGCAGCCCGCCCTTTCCTCTTTAGAAAATTGAAATTAAACGACTAACAAACTAGGAACTAAAACATGGCTCGTATAGCAGGTGTAAACATCCCAACAAATAAGCGTGCAATTATCTCGCTAACATATATCCACGGCATCGGCTCAGCCCATGCGAAGACTATATGTCAAAAAGCAGGCATCACAGAAGAGCGCCGCATCCAAGATCTATCTGATGATGAGATTATCAAGGTCCGTGAGATCATTGATGCTGATTATAAGGTGGAAGGTGACTTGCGCCGTGAAGTTTCTATGAACATTAAGCGTCTGATTGATTTGGCAACATACCGTGGCTTGCGTCACCGTAAGCGTCTGCCAGTTCGTGGTCAGCGTACTCACACAAATGCTAGAACTCGCAAGGGTAAGGCTGTTGCGATCCAAGGTAAGAAGAAGTAAATTTCGCGCGGTGCATGATTATGCGCTGTGAGAGTTAGAAATTCGATAAGATAAAACGCTAAAATAGAGAAAATATAATGGCAAAAGAGCAAAAGAAAAAGACAGTGAAGAAAAATGTGACAGTTGGTGTTGTGCATATTAATGCGACATTCAACAACACGATCATCACAATCACTGATCAACAAGGAAACGCAATTGCATGGGCATCTGCTGGTAACCAAGGCTTTAAGGGTTCGCGTAAGTCAACTCCATATGCTGGACAAGTTGCTGCTGGCTTCGCCGCTGCAAAAGCAAAAGACATGGGCATGAAAATTGTAACTGTTGAAGTTAAGGGCCCTGGTTCTGGGCGTGAGTCAGCTTTGCGTGCTATCCAAGGTGTTGGCCTAATTGTTACGGCGATTAAAGATAAAACGCCAATTCCGCATAACGGTTGTCGTGCACGTAAGAAGCGTCGCGTATAATAAAAATTTTGTGAAGCCCTTAGGGAATGAGAGTTGAAAAAGTTGGTGTCAGCTCATCAGAATCTAGGCTTCAGATTAACAACAAATAGCCAACAATTAGGAAAACAAAATGTCAAATTCTACAAATGCAAATATCGCGCTAAACTGGGCTGCGCTTACAAAGCCTAAGAAAATTGAATTTAAAGACCAAAAAGACGAAACAAAATTCGCTGTTTTGGTTGCTGAGCCGCTAGAGCGTGGATTTGGTACAACAATTGGTAACGCGCTTCGCCGCGTGCTTTTGTCATCACTTCAAGGCGCTGCTGTAACAGGCGTGAAAATTGATGGTGTTGACCATGAGTTCACAACAGTTCCTGGCGTTCGTGAAGATGTAACAGAAATTATTTTGAACATTAAAACAATCGCTCTTCGTTCATTCTCAGCGACAAAAAAGAAATTGGCTTTGAAGGCAAAAGGCCCATGTGTAGTTACTGCTGGCATGATCGAGCAAACAGCTGATTTAGAAGTGATCAACCCAGATTTGGAAATTTGCACACTAGATAAAGGTGCAGAGATTGATATAGAGCTAACAATTGAAACTGGCCATGGTTATGTTCCTGCGAACCAGAACCGCCCAGAAGAAGCGCCACTTGGCCTTATTCCAATCGATTCATTGTTCAGCCCAATCCGCAAAGTTTCTTACAAAGTAGAAGATTCACGCGTTGGACAACGTACTGACTTTGATAAGCTATTGCTTTCAGTTGAAACTACAGGCGCTGTAAGCCCTGAAGATGCTGTAGCATTGGCTGCAAAAATCTTGCAAGACCAATTGCAGTTGTTCATCAACTTTGAAGCTGTGGAAGAAGTGGCTGCTGTTGAAGAAAAACGCGACGATCTACCGTTCAGCCCTCACCTTTTGAAGAAAGTTGAAGAGCTTGAGCTTTCAGTTCGTTCAGCAAATTGCTTCAAGAACGATAACATCGTTTACATCGGTGACTTGGTACAGAAAACAGAAGGCGAAATGCTGAAAACTCCAAACTTTGGCCGCAAATCTTTGAACGAAATCAAAGAAGTGTTGGCAAACTTGGGCTTGCGCTTCGGTATGGAAATTGCTGACTGGCCACCTGAGAACATCGAAGACTTGGCGAAGAAGTATTCTGACCCATACGGCATCAACCAATAGAAATTTAGAACTAGAGAATAGGAATATATCATGAGACATGGAGACGCACATCGCAAGTTTAGCCGCACATCATCACATCGTAAGGCGATGTTTATGAATATGGCAAACGCGCTTATCAAGCACGAGCAAATCAAGACAACTTTGCCAAAAGCTAAAGAACTTCGCCCGATCGTGGAGAAGTTGGTAACAAAAGGCAAAAAAGGCACATTGGCTGCTCGCCGTAACCTAATCTCTATCCTTCAGGATGAGGCGATGGCTGCGAAGTTGATCGACGTTCTAGCAAAGCGCTATGAAGGCCGCTCAGGTGGCTACACTCGCGTGTTGAAAGGTGGTTTCCGTCATGGTGACGCCGCGCCGATTGGTTACATTGAGTTTGTTGATCGCGACATCAACGCTAAGGGTAAAGATTCTGGCCCAGTTCAAAGCTTTGAAAATGACGACGACTTTGAAATGACTCCAGAAATGCAGCAAATGGCTGAAGCGGCGCAAGCGGCTAAGTCTGAAGAAGCTAAGGCGTAAACACCGTGATTAGCCCGACAGCATTGCTTTGGGTGTTCATCGGCGGAGGCTTAGGCGCCTCACTACGCTTCGCAATTTCGATATTATTGACAAACAAGCCCGATTTGGAGAATTCTCTGGAATCGGGCTTTTTGCATTCATTCCCATGGGCCATATTGTTAGTGAACGTACTCGGCAGCCTGCTAATTGGTATATTCGCCCAAATTGTTTCACGTGAAACATTCTCTGAATATGCATTCTTGTCACCGCTATTGATCGCTGGCCTGCTAGGCGGCTTCACCACATTCTCGGCCTTCTCGCTCGACACAGTGATGTTAGTGCAATCTGGCAGAGTTGCTACGGCTCTTGCCTATGTAATTTGCTCTGTTGTCTTCTCCGTCCTCGCCGCCTATGTTGGTTATATAATAGCGAAGTAGGGTAGCATGTTTTTCTCGAAAGAAGATATTGAGGCATGGAAAGAAGCGACGCGAACTGTGCGGAAGCTTTTTTCGGGTGAGCGCGATGATCCGCCTGTTGACGAAAAGAAGATTGTTTCACGTGAAACAATTCCCATCAAAATCGCAAATGTAAATAAAGCGAAGCCTGTAGGGCGCCAATATGGCTATTTCTTTGATATAAATGAGGGGGAGGCAGGGCGGATGGATAGGAATGCGTTCTCACGCCTTAAAAGCGGCAAAATGCGCCCGCATATGGTTGAGGACCTGCACGGCATGAACCTCGCTGACGCCCGCGAGCATTTTTATGAACTCGTCCAGCTTGCGCACGCATCAGGCAAGCGCTGTATTTTGCTGATAACGGGTAAGGGCTTTGAAGCACCTGGAAAAATTCGCAGCGCTCTGCCAAGCTGGATTAATGACGATGACCTGAAGCCACTCATTCTGGCCTATACGCACGCCCAGCCCAAGGATGGTGGCAAGGGTGCGTTTTATATTTATCTGAGTAGATTTTGATTGTTTCCCCGCTGCGCGCCAAGGCGCTTGCAGGCTGAAACGCGCTCAAGGCTGCCTCGTTTACATAAACCTCCTCACCACAAGGCCAGCAGGCCTTTCCAGCCTTGAGCTTGCGAAGCAATCCCCCAGTCTGCAAGCCATTAGGCGAGCGGGGAGGAAATTATAAACCACTTGCAAACTTTCCCTCGCGCGCTATTCTTGGCGTATGCTGCAAACTTATATCAAAATCCTCAAACGAGAGATGCGCCTTTATTTCCGTCAGAGTCGGGATATTGCGAATGCTACGTTGTTTTTCTTGCTAGTGGCGATCATCTTCCCATTCGGCGTTGGCTCGCAACCAGAGATTTTGGAAGAAATTGGAATTGGAGTGATTTGGGTTTCGGCTGTGTTTTCTTCAATGTTCGGCATAAATTCAATTTTCCAAGAAGACTATGACGACGGGACGCTTAATCAATATCTCACGCTCCCTTTTGCGTTGGAAGTTATTACATTAGCCAAAATCACGGCAAATTGGGTGGCTTATTCATTGCCAATCGTGTTTCTTGCGCCGTTCATAGCCACAATGTTTGGAATCGACTTCGTTGACGGGCTGTTGATTTCTCTCTCCCTCTTTTGCGCCACACCAATTTTCGTGATGATAGGTGCAGTTGCCGCGGCGATCTCGTTAGGTGCAAAGAAAAAGCGAATTATGCTCTCTCTTTTGGTAATGCCGCTCTACGTACCTGTGCTGATTTATGGCACAGCGAGTTCGAAGGCGTATATCGACGCATCTGCTATGTCTGGGAGCTTGGTTGTGATCATAGGTTTGACCTTGTTTCTTATCCCAATCTCGTCTCTTGCTGGCTCGCGCGCGATAAGATAAATTTTTATGAAATATTTTACTTGAAATTTGTGCTCAAGCGCTTATAAACACTAATACTATGCGGGTGTGGCGGAATTGGTAGACGCACTAGATTTAGGTTCTAGCGCCGCGAGGCGTGGGGGTTCAAGTCCCTTCACCCGTACCACTTTAATTCGAAATGATGGCTTTTGCCATTTAGTAATAAACAGGAGAATAACCATGAAACTAAAAACATTGTCAATATTGGCGCTAACAACTTCACTAGTTGCAGCGTGTTCAGAGCAAGAAAATGCAGTTAACGCAGCTGTTGAAGATGCAGCGACATCAATCAGCGAAACTACTACTAGTGCAGCTGACGCAACTACAAGCATTATCTCTGATGTAACTGATTCAGTATCAGAAGCTACATCAAGCGCTGTTGATTCAGTATCAGAAGCTGCAAACACAGCAGTGAGCGACATTAAAGCAGCTGGCGCAGACGCTCTTGAGTCAGCATCAGAAGCTGCTTCAGGCGAAGTTGCTGCAGAAGCTGAAGCGATTGCTACAGAAGCCGCAGAAGACGCTGCAAAAGACGCAGCTGACAGTGCTGTTGAAGATGCAACTTCATCTATCACAAAAGAAATTCCATCATTCTAATTGGAACGAAATAATAAAAAGCAGGGTGGCGAAAGCTCCCCTGCTTTTTTTATGCCCGAAATTTGCTTGATTTTTTGAGCAATAATGACTACATAACCCTCCTAATAAATTCGCAAAGCTAAGGAACGGCCATGACAAAATTCAATGACAGAATCTCTATCGAACAAGTGGAAGAGGGCGCAGAGCTAGCTCCAAAGTTTGACGAGCAGGGCTTGATTTCATGCGTAACAACCGCCGCTGACGGTGGCGAAGTGCTAATGTTGGGCTATATGAATGAAGAGGCTTTGCGCTTAACGATTGAAACAGGCGAAGCGCATTATTTCAGCCGCTCACGCCAAGTTTTGTGGCACAAAGGTGCAACCAGCGGGTTGGTTCAGAAAGTACGTGAAATGCGCATTGATGATGACCAAGACGCCGTTTGGATTGCTGTGGAAATTGAAGGTGCTGGTAAGACGGAAGGCATGGATGCTAGCTGTCACGTTGGATATCGTAGTTGTTTTTACCGCGAAGTGGAGACAGGCAAAGGCCGCGCTGAGGCGTTGGTTTATAAGGAAGATGAGAAGTCATTTGACCCTGAAGTTGTGTATCCAGGTGCTGAGAACCCGACTAAGCTATAGGCGCTTAAGCTAGAGCTTTTGCTACTAAAGATTTTGATATCGCGGCAATGAAATGCGTGTTGAGCGGGATGTTTTCTTCCTCAGCCTTGCTCTTAATCTTGCCCCAAAACTCTTCATCGCGTACAGAATCTAAGAACTCATGCCCGTGCCAAGAGAGGCCGTGGATTGAAACTCGTATATTTGTTTGGCTAGAAGAATTTTTGCCGATCAGGAAGCCTGCATCTAATATAAGCATGCAATGATAGGCAATTTCGTGCTTATCATAGGCTTCGATTGAAATTTGCTCTGAGTTGAAGCCGTCATGGTACGACTCCTTATTTATCTCAATAAATAGCAAAAGTTCCCGTACAAGCTCGTTATTACGCTGCATCTGAACCTTCCTCTCCTTTGTTCTCAATCTTCTTCTTAGCGCTAGGACTCAGTTGAATATTCAGTTCGCGCAATTGCTTCTCATCCACTGTACTCGGTGCACTCATCAGCAAATCTTCGGCTTTTTGGTTCATTGGGAAGGCGATAACTTCGCGGATATTAGGCTCGTCGGCCAGCAACATCACGATGCGATCAACGCCAGGAGCGATACCCGCATGCGGAGGCGCGCCATACTGGAATGCACGGAGCATGCCGCCAAATTTCTCTTCCAAAACCGCTTGGTCATAGCCCGCAATATCAAACGCAAGCTGCATCAGTTCTGGCTTATGGTTACGCACAGCGCCAGATGAAAGCTCCACGCCATTGCACACGATGTCATATTGATATGCCTTGAGTGCTAGCAGCTTCTCAGTGTCGTTTCCTGCCGCTTTCAGCGCTTCTAGGCCGCCTTGTGGCATGGAGAATGGGTTATGTGAGAACTCGATCTTGCCGTTGTCATCTAGCTCGAAATACGGGAAATCTGTAACCCAGCAGAATTTATAAATGCCCTGCTCTATTAGCTCCAAATCTTCGCCAAGCTTGTTGCGCACAACGCCAGCAATTTTTGCCGCTTCTTCTTCATCACCTGAGCTGAAGAACACAGAATCTCCAGCTTGCAAGCCAGCTTTTTCTTTAAGTTCCGCAATTTTCTCATCAGATAAGAACTTCGCAATCGGGCCTTTGCCCTCGCCTTCTTCGCCGATGATGATGTATGCCAGGCCTTTTGCGCCATGTTCTTGCGCGTGAGTTATCATCTTATCGAAGAAGCTGCGTGGTTTGTCAGCTGTTTTTGGTGCAGGAATTGCGCGAACAACGCCGCCTTTTTTCAACACTCCGTTGAAAATGCCGAAGCCGCTGCCTTCCCAAACGCTGCCTGCATCAACAATTTGCAGAGGGTTGCGCAAATCTGGCTTATCTGAGCCGTATTTTAGCATGGAATCAGCATAGCTTATGTGCGGGAATGGTTTTTCAGCAATTTTCCAGTCAGAAAACTCTTCAAAAATCCCGACCATAACTGGCTCAATAGCAGCAAATACATCTTCTTGCGTTGCAAAGGCCATCTCCATGTCTAGCTGATAAAACTCACCAGGTGAGCGGTCGGCACGTGCGTCTTCATCGCGGAAACATGGTGCGATTTGGAAATATTTATCAAAACCAGAAACCATCAAAAGCTGCTTAAACTGTTGCGGAGCCTGTGGTAGCGCATAGAACTTGCCTGGGTGCAAGCGCGAAGCCACAAGAAAGTCACGCGCGCCCTCTGGGCTTGAAGCCGTTAGGATTGGCGTTTGAATCTCCAAGAAATCTTGATCTGTCATGCGACGACGCATGCTTGAAATCACCTGTGAGCGCTGCACGATGTTCTTATGCACATGCTGGCGACGTAGGTCAAGGAAGCGGAACTTGAGACGCTGCTCCTCATTTTCTTCGCGGTCGGCGTTAACTTGGATAGGTGTTTGCAGGGATTCGCTCTCAACCACAAAATTCGTCACTCCAATTTCAATCGCTCCTGTAGGCAGATCCTTGTTCACCGTTTCGTCCGTGCGGGCAAGAACCTCGCCTGTGATGGTGATTACTGACTCGTTAGTTACATGCGTTGCTGGGTCGAAGAACTCAGAATTGCTGGTGAAAACCAGCTGAGTGATGCCATAATGGTCACGCAGATCGATGAAGAGCAGCTCGCCATGGTCACGCTTGCGGTGTACCCAGCCCGAAAGCTTCACCTGTTCGCCAACATTGGCTTTATTCAGTTCGTTACAATTATGTGTTCTAAATTCGTGCATTGTTATCTCATCTTTTTGCTGTTAATAATGAGGTATGTATATAGATAATCCAGACTCTTTGCAAAAGCTTTGTGAGCAGCTTGAAAAAGTTGACATTGCATTCTTCGATACCGAGTTCATGCGCGAGAAAACATATTTCCCAAAGCTGTGCTTGTTGCAGCTGCGAGTGGATGATGTGGACTATGCGATTGACCCCCTTGCGGTCGACGTTCAGCCTCTGTTAGAGCAAATTGTTTCACGTGAAACATTGCTCGTTTTTCACTCTGGGAGGCAAGATTTGGAGATCTTGTTTAATGCTACTGGCGGCCTGCCGCGTAATGTTTTTGATACACAAATTGCAGCCACCGTGTGCGGTTTCGGCGAGCAGGTGAGTTATGCGGAGTTGGTGAGCAAGCTAACGGGCAACTTGATAGACAAGTCTCAACGCTTCACCGACTGGTCATTGCGCCCGCTGGCGGATAAGCAGGTGGAATATGCGTTGAAAGATGTTGAATATTTGCCAGAGATCTATGCGAAGCTGAATGGCGAGATTGAGGAAAAGGGTCGAGCAAAATGGCTTGTTGAGGATAAGGAAGCGCTGCTGGACTTGAGCGGTTATGAAGAGAATGCGGAAGATGCGTGGACGAAGGTGAAGAGCAAGCAGAAGCGCTTTGCTGATTTGACTGTGTTGAAGGAATTGGCGCGCTGGCGTGATGAGCGCGCGCGTGAGCTCGATAAGCCACGCCGCAGAATTGTATCGGACGATGTGCTGGCAGAGTTCGCGATTCAGAAGCCGCAAACGCAGGAAAAGCTCAATAAAATGCGGATTATTGGCAATGTTTCACGTGAAACATTGCGGACTTTGATGGAAATCACCCTTGAAGCCGACAAGCTGCCCAAGGATTTGGACAAGAAAAGCAAAGTTGCGCGGCGCGGTTATCTGGACGAAGAAGTTATGGATTTGCTGAAGCTGCTGCTGAAATATAACGCCGATAAGCTGGGTGTGATTGCCAAACTGATTGCGACAAGTTCCGATTTGGCTGATTTTGTGCGCGGAGATGAGGCTAAATTCAGTAAGGGATGGCGTGCTGAAGCATTTGGCGATGATGCGAAGCTGATGTTGGAAGGCAAAATTGCTTTCAAGATCAAAGGCGGGAAATTTGAGGTGGTGCGCGCATGACCAAGATTTTGGGACATGATAAGGAGCTGAGGCATTTGCTTGAGCTAGACGCGAAGAAGGCGCAAAGTTTGCTGCTTGAGGGCTGCGTGGGGATTGGTAAGAAGTCGATCGCGAAGATGCTTGCCGCCAAGATTCTAGGTAGCGAGGCGTTGAGCGAGGCGCATCCTGATTTCTTTTTGCTCGAGAAGTCGGTAGACAAGAAAACTGGAAAGGAAAAGGCGGAGATTAATGTTGAGGATGCACGGAAATTGGGCAAGTTCTTGTCACTCACTCCTGCCCAAAGCGAATTCCGCGTTGCGATTTTAGATTCTGCGGATAGGCTGAACAATGCCGCGGCGAATTCGATTTTGAAGATTGTGGAAGAGCCGCCGCGTAATGCTGTGATAATCCTACTCGCGCATGAGGGCAGGGTGCTGCCAACCATTCGCTCGCGCTGTCAGCGGATATATTTCCGTGCGCTTGCTCGTGATGAAATGGGCGATGTTTTGGCTAAAACCATGCCCGATTTGGCAGCGGCCGATCGCGATATTTTGACAGAAATTTCTGAAGGCTCGCCGGGTGTTGCGCATGAAATCCATGAGAATGGAGGGCTGGAGATTATAAAAACCCTAGCAGAAATTCTCGCAAACCCGCAAAAAGCCAATTATGACAGGCTTGCGCGATTTGCGGATAAGGTGAAAAAGAGCGACAAAACTTGGCATATATATAAGCTGCTAATGTCTTGGGTGTTGAGCAAGCTGGCCAAAACTTCGCTGAATGCGCAGCCATTGCTGCTTGCAGGGCATGAGATTAAGGCCAAGGATGCGTTGCGTTTGGCTGAGTTGGACGAAGATTTCCACGCGAAACTCACAGAGTGCGAGACGTTTAATATGGATAAGAAGGTGCTAATCGTGAATTCGATTAGTAACTTGCTGCGTGCAAAATAAATTGCAATCTAGGCTCATACATTATAAAAACCTCGCATGAAATTTTATGTCACCACGCCGATTTATTACGTCAACGACAAGCCGCATATTGGGCATGCATACACCTCCATTGCTTGCGATGTGCTCGCCCGCTTTGCGCGGATTGACGGGGCGGATGTGCATTTTCTTACCGGCACGGATGAGCACGGGCAGAAGGTCGAGCAGTCGGCTGAAAAGGCGGGTATGACACCGCAGGAATGGGCGGACAAAAATTCGGTTTATTTCCGTGATTTGCTGAAAACGCTGAATATCACTAACGACGACTTTATCCGTACAACCGAGCCGCGCCATAAGCAAGGAGCGCAGGAGTTTTGGAAAGTTTTGCAGAAAAACGGCTTTATTTATGAGGATAAATATTCAGGCTGGTATTCTGTGCGCGACGAGGCCTATTATCAGGAATCTGAACTTGTGGAGGGCAAAGCCCCAACTGGAGCAGGGGTTGAGTGGGTTGAGGAGCCGAGCTATTTCTTCAAGCTTTCTGCCTTTGAAGATAAGCTGCTTGATTTGTATGAGAATAATCCAAATTTTATTGCCCCGCAAGGCCGTAAGAATGAAGTTATTTCGTTTGTTAAGGGCGGCTTGAGAGATCTTTCAATCTCGCGCTCAACCTTCAAATGGGGCGTTCCTGTTCCAGGTGATGAGAAGCATGTGATGTATGTTTGGCTGGACGCTTTGTCGAATTACCTGACGGCACTTGGCTATCCTTTCGGGTTTCAAGAAGGTGCTGAGCCAAGCGGAAAGGCTGCAGACTTCTGGCCTGCAAGCTTACATATGGTTGGCAAAGATATTCTACGGTTCCACGCTGTGTATTGGCCTGCATTCTTGATGGCCGCTGGTTTGCCGCTTCCTGCCCGTGTTTTTGCGCATGGCTGGTGGACAAATGAGGGCGAGAAAATCTCAAAATCGGTGGGGAATACAATTGACCCGCACGATCTGGTGGAAGAGTTTGGCGTTGACCAAACCCGCTATTTCCTAATGCGTGAAATCCCGTTTGGAAATGATGGTGATTTCTCGCGTGATAAGATGGTTGCGCGGGTTAACTCAGATTTGGCGAATAATATCGGCAATTTGGCGCAGAGAGTGCTTTCCATGATCGCGAAAAATTGTGACGGAAAAGTTCCACAGCATAACTTTGTGGAAGAAGATAAGAAGCTGCTTTCATTCGCGTTTGTGCAGGCTGACAAGGTTCGCTATGCAACGCTGTACGACCAGCAATTTAGCCGTGCGCTGGAGATTATAGGGCAAGTGGCAAGCCGCGCTAATGAATATGTGGATACGATGGAGCCTTGGCGCTTGAAGAAGGAAGACCCTGAGCGTATGGGCGCGGTGCTATATGCGTTGGCGGAGTGTTTGCGCCGAATTGGACTGATGATGCTTGCATACACGCCAGATGCTGCGAACAAGTTGCTAGACCAGCTGGGTGTTGCAGACGATGCGCGGATGTTCCACAAGGTTGGTGCAGGAAGTGCGCTCAAGCCAGGGACAGAGCTGCCGAAGCCTGAAGGAATTTTCCCGAGATTTGAGTAGGGTTTATAATTGTCTCCCCGCTGCACGCTGAGGCGCTTGCAGACTGAGAAGCGCTTTGCACGCCCAAGGCCTGCTGGCCTGATAAATAACTATTTCTTGCGGCTCTCGTAAACCATTGCGAAATCTACAGGATCAAGGATGAGAGGGGCGAACCCGCCTTCTCTGGTTGCATCGGCAATTACGCGGCGTGAGAATGGGAACACGTCTTTAGCGCAGTCAACCAGCAAAGTTTTTTCCATCTCTTCCTTCTCAAGATCAGGGTTAACAACAAAAATGCCTGAATAAACTAGTTCAACTAAGAACACGACTTCTCCGTCAACACTAGCCTGAGCATTGGTTTTTAGCGAAACTTCGAATGCAGATCCTTCGATTTTTTTCACGCCAACATCAACAGAAAGCTCCATTTTTGGTTTCTGCGTGAGTTTGGAAAAAATTTGCGGTGCTTTTGGGTTTTCAAAGGAAAAATCCTTCATGAAAAACCCTTGCGGGCGATATTTAACTGCAGTTTCTTGCGTTTCTTTTTTGTCTTCAGCCATTGTTCCTCAACATATTCTACTTCAATTTCCATCTAGCCTTGTAAATCAGTTCCAGATTGCTTATAATAGATAAACAAAATAGTTAATCATGTAAACAATTAAGGTTTTGAGTGGGCGAATTTGAGTTGATATTTTTCGGAGGCTTTGCAGCTTTTATAGCATATAAGCTATGGTCTGTGTTGGGCAAAACCAATGGTGATGAAAAATCACGCGCGGCAGAAATGTCTGTAAGCGTTGAGAAGCAAGCCGTTGCCAAGAAAAAGTCGATTGAAATCAAGCCAGTTGAATCAAAAGTTGTGCAGCTTTTTGAAGAAGAGTTACCTGAAGAGTTTGATAAGGATATTAAGGCGATCAAGAAAATTGACCCGACATTCACATTGCAGTCTTTTCTCAAAGGCGCGGAAGGTGCTTTTGAGGCAGTGCTTGCTGCTTATTCAAACTCGAAGCAGAATCAGCTAAAATTCTTGCTTAGCGATGAGATTTATAGCGATTTCGCGGCGGATTTGGAAGCTTATGAGGCCAAGGGAAAGAGCCCGAAGGTTACGCTAGTGTCTATTGAAAAGCCTGAGATTGCTGAAGTTGAGATAAAAGGCAAGACTGCGCAAATCGACGTGAAATTTATGTCTGAGCAAATTAATTTTGTTGAGGATGCTGGCGGTGAAGTGATTGAAGGCAGTAAGTCTCGCATTGAGCGCGTGCAAGATATCTGGGTGTTTGAGCGTGATTTAGCATCGTCAAAGCCAAAATGGCTTGTAGTCGGCACGAACGCATAGCGGTGACAGGACATGAATGATTTAGCGAAAAGTAATGAAGATGAAAATTGGAAGACGCCAGTGGTGTTTTTAAGGTCTTTGTTTTTCAACATATATGTGCGTGTTTCCTCAGTTATACTATTCATAATAATGCTTCCTCTCACCCTGTTCTCGCAAAAAACGGCGACAATTGCGTGTAGGATTTGGGCAAAAAACTCTATAGTTTCGGCAAAATATATTGCGGGAATTTCGTATGAAATTAAAGGGGAAGTTCCAAAGTCGCCTGTAATCATCGCCTGTAAGCACCAATCGGCATGGGAAACGGCTTTGTTTCACCTGCTTCCGCATCAAACAGCATTTATATTGAAAAAAGAGCTGCTCTACGTGCCCATTTTTAGGCATTATGTAACTGGATCTGGGCAGATCCCTGTTGATAGAAAGGCAGGCGCGTCGACGATTAAGAATATGGTGCGTTCTGTCCGTGCAAGAATTGCTGACGGGCGCGATGTGGTGATTTTTCCAGAAGGTACGCGCAGTAAATATGGGCAGCCGTCAGATTATAAGCCTGGAGTGGCTGCGCTGTATTCAGGCGTAGACGCGGATATTGTGCCAGTGGCGCATAATTCAGGGAAGTTTTGGCCCCGCAACTCGTTTTGGAAGCGTCCAGGTGTGGTTACTGTTAGCTTTTTGCCAGCAATTGAGAAAGGGTTGAGCAAAAAGGAGTTTGCACAGGAGCTTAAGAAGAGAATTGAAGATGAGTGCGCAGTGATTGCTGCCCAGAAAAGTTAGGCTTTAGCCGATTTTGGCTAAAATATTGTCCAGCTCCGCTAGCGTCTTATACTTAATAAGAATCTCTCCCTTGTCACCTTTTTTGCCCTTGGTCTTAATGTCAACAAAAGCGTTGAGATTGCGAGTGAGCATTTGCTCTAGCGCTTTCACATCTGCAGATTTTGCTGCTTTCTTCTTGAGCTTCTTAGGCTTTGGCGCTTGGTCCTCTGCTACATTTCTGCTCTCAACATTAACAGTTTTAGCCGTTTCTACTCCGCCTATTTCTCCTTGCTGCACCATAATCTCAGTTTCGCGGACGCTTAGCCCGAACTGAATTATCTTCTCAGCTAAAGCTTCGGCATCTTCATAGCCAATCAGCGCGCGGGCGTGAGACATTGAGAGCTTCTCTTCAACAACAAAGTTCTTCACTTTCTCAGGCAGAGAAAGCAGACGCAAAATATTCGCAATATGACTGCGGCTTTTGCCCATCACGCGGGCTAGGTCTTCTTGCGTATAGCCAAATTCGCCTAGTAGGCGGCGGAAGCCATAAGCTTCTTCAAGTGGATTGAGGTCTTTGCGCTGGATGTTCTCGACAAGCGCTAGCTCGATAACTTCGCGATCAGATAGCTGGCGGATTACGACTGGAACTTCTGTTAGTCCCGCCATTTTTGAGGCTCTCCAGCGGCGTTCACCAGCGATGATCTCAAATTCGTCACGGTTGCGGCTGCGTACTACGATTGGCTGGATAATTCCGCTTTTAGCGATTGAAGCTGAAAGTTCTTGCAGCGCTTCTGCGTTAAATTCTGTGCGTGGTTGATATTGGCTTGGCTTGATTTTTTCAATTGAAACGGTGCGTGTGCCATTGCCCTCAGGCTCGGCTGGCTTGGCTTCTTCTGCCTTAGGTTCGGTGATTAGAGACGATAAACCACGTCCGATTTTGCCAAAACTATAAGTCCGCTCCGTTGTTTCCACCATTTTTCGCTCCAAATTTGTTTATCTTCAAGATTGCTGAGTTTTGGGCTGTTTTGCTTGCAAAAACTTCCATATCCAGCTGCCAGTCTTGTTGAGCAGCAATTGTTTCACGTGAAACATTTTCGCCTTTCAACAATAATAGAGCATAATCATGCAGAGAATTTTTTGCAACAAGTGAATGCACCCAATTGCAAATATTTTTTAACTCACTCAGCGCCCTTGCCGTAATTATAACAGGCTCGGCGATGGTTGTTAACTTAACTTCCTCGATCCGTGCGTTAAAAACTTGTCCTTCAAGGTTCAGTTCGCGCAGCATTTGTTTGAGAAAAACGGATTTACGCGTGTCGCTTTCAACCATATAAACGGGTAGACCTGTCATGATTGCCAGAGGGATTGCAGGAAGGCCACCGCCGCTTCCAATGTCTATTATAGACTTTGTTTCACGTGAAACATGTGTTGCGAGTTGCAAAGAATCTTCAATATGACGATCCCAAACTTCTTCAATCGTGGACTTGGCGATGAGGTTGATTTTGGCGTTCCATTTGAGCATATGCTCAACAAATCTTACCAATTTTTCTTTTTGCACATCATCCATCTTAAGCCACTTTGCGGAGTTTTTTGATGTGGTGCATAACTGCAGAAACTGCGGCGGGAGTTACTCCCGGGATGCGAGATGCGGCGGATAGGTTGGCGGGTTTGGCAAATTCTAGCTTTTCGCGCACTTCATTTGAAAGGCTGGCGATGTCGCTATAATTGATGCTGCTAGGAATTTTGCTCTCTTCGTCGCTGCGGAATTCTCTGATTTCGGCGTTCTGGCGCTCTAGGTAGCCGTGATACATGGCTTCGATGGCGATTTGTGCGATTGTTTCACGTGAAACATTGGAGAATTCTTCTGGAAAAACTTTGGCAACATCTTCTGCTGCAAGGCTTTGCAAGGCTAGCAAGTCGAAGGCGGAGCGGGTGATGCCGTCTTGCTTCATTTTGATGCCATGTGTTTTTGTTAGCTCATGGGGTGTGCATTTTGCAGAGATGAAGCTGGCTTTTGCTGCGTTTAGGCTATCCATCTTGCTGGTGAATACAGCCCTTCTTTCTGTCGAGGCTAGGCCACTATCTATGGCTTTTTGCGTCAAGCGTTGGTCGGCATTGTCGGCGCGGAGGCTGAGGCGATATTCAGCGCGGGAGGTGAACATGCGATATGGCTCGGAGGTGCCGAGGGTGATTAAGTCGTCGATCATCACGCCGATATAGGCTTCTGAGCGTGAGATTGTTAGTTCGCGCCCGTCAAGGCGGAGTGCGGCGTTTGCGCCTGCAACCAGGCCTTGTCCGCCTGCTTCTTCATAGCCCGTGGTGCCGTTGATTTGCCCTGCGAGGTAAAGGCCGCCGATTTTCTTGGTTTCTAAGGTGGGCAGCAGCTCGCGCGGGTCGACATAGTCATATTCAATCGCATATCCCGGCTTGAGGATTTTGGCGTTCTCTAGGCCAGCGATGGTGTGGATGAACTCGGCTTGCACTTCTTCCGGCAGGCTGGTGGAAATGCCGTTGGGGTAGACTGTGCTATCGTCTAGGCCTTCTGGCTCGAGAAAAATTTGATGGCGGTTTTTGTCGGCAAAGCGGCTGATTTTGTCCTCAATCGAAGGGCAATAGCGCGGGCCGGTGGATTTGATCTGGCCAGAATACATTGGTGAGCGGGTGAGGTTGGCGGCGATGATTTCGTGCGTTTGCTCGTTGGTATGCGTGATGTAGCAAGAAATTTGCGGCACTTCTACGCGCTCGGTTAGGTAGGAAAATGGGGTGGGTATTGCATCACCTTTTTGCTGCTCCAGCTCGCTCCAGTTGATTGTGTCACCGTCGATGCGTGCGGGCGTGCCTGTTTTTAGGCGGCCGAGCATGAAGTTGTGGCGTGCCAATGTTTTGGACAAGCCGAGTGAGGGCTCTTCACCGTCGCGACCTGCGGGAATTTGCTTTTCGCCGAGGTGGATTAGGCCATTGAGGAAGGTGCCTGTGGTTAGTACAACGCTGCTTGTTGATAGTCTTTTATCGCTTTTCAGGATGACACCACAGATCTTGCCGTCTTCAATTTCTAGGTCGAGAACTTCCTCTTCGACCACTTCCAAGTTCTCGTAGTTGCCGATGATGTCTTGCATGGCTTCGCGATAGAGCTTGCGGTCGGCTTGGGCGCGTGGCCCCCAAACTGCGGGGCCTTTTGTTTGGTTTAGGATTTTATAGTGAATTCCTGCGCGGTCGATGGCGCGACCCATAACTCCGTCTAGTGCGTCAATTTCGCGGACGATTGTGCCTTTTGCGACGCCGCCGATGGCTGGGTTGCAGCTCATTTCTCCGATTGTGGAGAATTTATGGGTGACGAGTGCCGTTTTTGCACCCGCACGTGCAGATGCAGCAGCTGCTTCACAGCCAGCATGTCCGCCACCAATTATGATGACATCAAAGTCAAGATTCGAGGTTTTATTCGCCATATTATGGCCTCAATTGAAAAAAACTAAGCTTCGTCTTTCTTTTCTTCAGCTGCTGGCTCTTCTTTCTTGGCAGCTGCGCCACCGAAAGCACCGAAAGCACCAAATTTCTTCTTAAATTTGTCGATTTGACCAGCATTTTCCATGATATGAATCCCACCTTTGTTCCAAGCTGGATGCGTTCTTGGATCAACGTCCAAACGCAGTGTGTCACCCTCTTTGCCATATGTAGAGCGGGTTTCGTATGTTGTGCCATCTGTCATTTGCACAGTGATTGTGTGGTAATCTGGGTGAATATTAGCTTTCATATCAGTCTTCCTATTTTTAAATTTCTTCTCCAACAGGCTTAGCACGAACCGCACTCATACCTATCGAGGGAGCGCATATATAATACTATCTTGGCATATTGTCAAATGTTTGTTGTGATTAGCTTTTTATCTCAAAAATGCTCTTGAACTATCGAAATAACTCCATACATTCATTATATGAAATATAGTTTGATTATAGCGATGTTAATGGTGAGTGCGTGTAGCGGGATTGAAGGTGACACATCGTCGTATCCTCTAGATAACGATGATGCGCGGTTTGAGTATTGGCGCGATCGCCATATTGATCCTGAGCGAGAAATTAGGTAGATGATTGTTGATTATTCTTGATAAAAGTTTAATTTCCAATCTATGACATACACCCCGCAAGAATTAGAGAAAAAATGGCAAGCTGCTTGGACTGACGCTGAGAAACCTGCAACTGGCGATAAGCCGAAGGCATATGTGCTCGAGATGTTTCCATACCCATCTGGTCGGATTCATATGGGGCATTTGCGGAACTATTCTATTGGCGATGCGATTGCGCGCTTTAAGACGGCTAAGGGCTTTGATGTTTTGCACCCGATGGGTTGGGATGCGTTTGGCTTGCCAGCAGAAAATGCGGCGATTGAAAATAATGTGAACCCTGCGGATTGGACGTTTCAGAACATTGACACTATGCGCGCTGAGCTGAGCAAGATTGGCTTTTCGTATGATTGGAGCAAAGAGTTGGCGACATGTCATCCGCAATATTACAAGCATGAGCAGGCGTTTTTCCTGAAGTTTTTGGATCAGGGGCTGGCTTATCAGAAAGAGGCGACTGTAAATTGGGATCCTGTGGACAACACGGTGTTGGCTAATGAGCAGGTGATTGACGGGCGCGGCTGGAGAAGTGGCGCGCTGGTTGAGCGCAAAAAGCTGACTCAATGGTTCTTGAAAATCACGGATTTTGCGGAAGATTTGCTGCAAGGTTTGGACGAGCTGAAAGGCTGGCCGAACGCTGTGAAGGTGATGCAGGAAAAGTGGATCGGGAAGAGCACTGGCGCGCTTTTGCGGTTCGATATTGTTAACAGCGAGTCAGTAGACGAGCCAGCCATGAGCCCGCGAAGCGGTGTTTCATCTGAGGGTCAGGAGACCCGAAGGGAAGCGATTAAAAAACTGGAGGTTTTCACTACTCGGCCTGACACAATTTTTGGTGCGGCATTTGTGGGCATTGCCCCTGGCCACCCAATTGCGGAATCGTTGGCGGCTGACAGCAAGGAGCTTGCGACTTTCATTGAGGAATGCAACCAGATTGCCAATACTGAGCAGGCGATGGAAACTGCGGAGAAGAAGGGTTTTGACACTGGTTTGAAGGTGAAGCACCCATTTACGGGTGAGGAATTGCCGATTTATGTCGCGAACTTTATTTTGATGGAATATGGCACGGGCGCGATTTTTGGTTGCCCTGCGCATGATGAGCGTGATAAGGCGTTTGCGGAGAAATATGATTTGCCGATTGTGGAAGTTGTTGGCGAAGACGGGCTACTGAAGGATTCAGATTTTTTGAATGGGATGAATGTGGAAGATGCCAAAGCGCGTGCTGCGACGGAGTTTGAGAAGCTGGGTGCTGGTGAGTTGCAAACAACTTATCGCCTGCGTGACTGGGGCGTTTCGCGCCAGCGCTATTGGGGTTGCCCGATTCCGATTATATATTGTGATGGTTGCGGCAACGTGCCTGTGCCAGAGGCGGATTTGCCTGTGGAATTGCCGCGCGATGTGAGCTTTGATAAGCCCGGAAACCCGCTTGACCATCACCCAACTTGGAAGCATGTGGATTGCCCAAAATGTGGCGGCAAGGCAGAGCGTGAGACGGACACGTTTGATACGTTCTTTGAGAGCAGCTGGTATTTCGCGCGTTTCCCTGCGATGGGTAGCGATGCTGCAAACCCGCTTGAGGGCGCGGACGAGTTTTTGCCTGTGGATAATTATGTAGGCGGAATTGAGCATGCGGTTTTGCATTTGCTATACGCACGTTTTTTCACGCGGGCGCTGAATAAGTGTGGATACATAAAAACAAAAGAGCCGTTCAAAAATTTGCTTACGCAGGGGATGGTTTGTCACCCGACATTCAAGAATGCTGCGGGTGAGTGGATTTATCCTGAGGATGCGGATGATAGCACGGCGAAAGGGCCTTCGATTAAGATGAGTAAGTCGAAGAAGAATGTGGTTGATCCTTCGTCAATTCTGCAAAAATATGGTGCGGATACGGCGCGTCTGTTCATGCTTTCAGATTCCCCTCCAGAGCGTGATTTGGAGTGGAGTGATGAGGGCGTTGCGGGTTGCTTCAAGTTCCTGACACGGGTGTGGAATTTTGCCAAATCTGACATGCCGCAAGAGGCGGATGAACAAACGCGGAAATTGATTCATAAGACAATCGCTGAGGCTGAGAAGGCTTATGAAAATTCGGCGTTCAACGTGGTTGTTGCGCAAATTCGGACGCTATTTAATGAGCTGAGCAAAAAGCCAAGTGTTGAAGGGCGCGATGCGTTGCTGAAAATTTTGCAACCGCTTTGCCCGCATATTGCAGCTGAGCTGCTCGGCGGTGAGCAAGATTGGCCAGAGTTTGACAAAAGCTTGCTGCAAGATGATGTGGTGCAAGTTGCGGTGCAGGTGAACGGCAAAAAGCGTGCGGTGGTAGAGCTGCCAGCAGGTGCAGATGAGGCCACGGCGAAGGCAATTGCATTAGCGCATGAGAATGTGGTGGGGTTTGTGACAGGTGGGATAAAGAAGTTCATTTACGTACCGAATCGGATTATTAACATTGTTGCTTGAGGTAATATTATGAAAAATACAGCTGCTTTATTTCTTCTAGTCCTCCTTTCCGCGTGCGGGCTGAAGCCTGTTTATGCGCAGGATAGCTCTGCACGGGCTGAGTTTCAGCAGATTTATATTAGCGAAATCCCTGAGCGTGACGGACAGGTTTTGCGTGGTAAATTGCAAGATCTGCTGGGTGGTTCGGGTGATAAATACCGTTTGGATGTTAGCTTAAGCAAGGAACGCCGCGAGTTTGGTATTCAGGAAAATTTGCGGGTTTCGCGCTATGATATTGTGATGGTGGCGGATTATAGCCTGTATGAGAATGCAACAGGGCTGACGATTTTGAAGGATTCGGCGAAGATGTATTCAAGTTATAATCGCACCGATTCCGAGTTTTCGACCTTTGTGGCGGAAGAAGACGCAATTGAGCAAGCAGCTGAGCAGCTAGCATATCGGATTAATTTGAAGCTCGCTTCGTTCTTCGAGTGATTATAATTTGTTTCCCCAGTTTTTAATTTCTCCCCGCGGCGGCTGTGCCTTGCAGGCTGAGAATGCTCAAGGCTGTTGTTTATGTAGCAAGCTATATTTGTCTCTTTGTTTGGGCTGTTCTTATAGCCGCCTCGGCTTCTGGTGGGGCGGTTTGAATTGCCAATTCTCCATATTTCAAGCCCATTGCAATTGCATGTTCTTGCTGTGCCTGCGAAACTCCTTCGTCGAGGATACTATCTTCTTGTTCTCTGATACAACCAGCATCATATGAAACAAATGTTGAATAATCAGCCAGCAGGCCAAGGTTTTGGAAGCCGAAGATTTCTTCAATATCGTCAAAATCCACGCCCTTATTCCCTTCGAGCAATGTAAAAGCCATAATGTCCATTTCTGGGAAGGGCACTCCTTGTTTTTTTAAGCCTTTTGAGGTGTAAGACATTGTCACATCATATCCAATTCCCAAAAGTTAGATCGGAAGAGCG
>JALZVI010000105.1 GCA_023301015.1 Rickettsiales bacterium
AGAGCATGATTTTTTGTGTTCCAGAAAAATTGATCGAGTATGTGAGGGATTATTAGGT
Organism: Rickettsiales bacterium; assembly: GCA_023301015.1. Next base: position 59 of record JALZVI010000105.1, read on the forward strand.
TTGGTTTTCAATGCAAAAGTGACATATGTGTTGTTCCAGCTCATCCGTGATGAACAGTCGCATAAACATTTGGGAATATATAATCATATGGAATCGACTTTGTAAAATAAAACATATCCTTGTTATAACTAAGAGGTTCTTCAAGTCATCAAGCAAATGTATTAATGATTGCTGAAATGTTATTTTTTTCAAGTATTTTCAGAATAAGATCTGTCTTTTGTTTTGAAAAAGTATTTGTCATACTCCCAAAAGTAAGAAACAGTATTTTATTATGCTTTTCTAAAAAATTAGTCAGTTCAGGTTTTACAACAAAATTACGTTTCTTATCTCTCTGTGGAAATCATACTACTTGTGTATTTTTCGGCCAATAATCTGGTCTTTGAAAGAGAGTTTGAGAGACTGTATAGATAGTTTTTCCTTTTAAAAGACTGCTACTTATTTGTTTTCTTGTTATTCCTTCCATAATATCAAGATTTTTTACAGCTCACATGATAGGAGCTGTCAGTAGATAATTCATAATAGGAAAACTCAATTTATTTAAAAAACTTCCTAAGTTTTTATTCAGCACTATGTGAGAATAATCATTTGTGGGATGTAGCAGATACGGTACAGTAGAAAGTAAAATTCACTTATCAGTATTATATTTCGACCAAACAGCAGGATAACTTGCAAGGCTATGAAATACAATTCTATCAGGATGAAACAGATCTATAGACTCCTTTTGTAATAAAAGCTGCTTTTCATTAATATAATTATATCGTTTCAAAAACCAATCTATAGCCTTAAGTCTCCTTAAAAATCATACTTCTCATCCTATAAATTCTTTTCATTTTTGATCCTGAATCAAATCTAAAAATTCAGGTCACAATGAAAAAAACTGAAATCATTCACTCAGAACTAAATCTTCAAATTGCTCAGGAAACGCACAAGCAATTTCATGTCATTTACTTTGAAGTATTTTCCCAATAGCTAAAAAAGGCTCCATATCTCAACGAGTTCAAACTGAAATATGCAATATTTTCATAAATATTATTAATTAGCTATTTTTTAAAACTCTCAAAAATTTTCTTTTACTTCTAAAAGAGCTTTATGTACCATAGAATATGTATCTGCTTTGAGAGCTTCATCTAATGTAAAAAACTTCATTTCAAGACATTCATCAGTCTTTGTGTAGTTTAAATTTTCTAGCTCTATTTCATAACAAACGAGCGCGAGAGGCTTTCCTCAGCAAGCACTCTCTCATAAGAAAAAGTATTTTGGTGACAATTCAATATTGGTAACGGTAAGTCACATTTCCTCAAGTACCTCTCTTCTGAGAGTTGTAAATACATCTTCCCCATGATCGATTCCTCATCCTGGAATATCCCATTTTTTCTGCAACTCTCAGTGTACCATCATTTGCTTTAGACACATAGTAAATCTTCATTCTTCGTTTCTGATAATAGCTTTTGCTGAAATCCTATAATTACAATGTGGAATTCATTCATAAAATGTTTTCATAAGTATGAGTTATTATCTATATTTTTATTAAAGCTTTCACAATTGCTCTTCTTTTATGACCTCTTCGAGAGTCTGCTCGTGAAATTTTACAGAGCAATTATCATATTGAATTTTAATATCAGGATTGTTCTCTTTTACCAAATCTTTTGTTATAAAATCGAGCTGAGGATATTTTCCCATGAAGACATCAAAGCTTTCAGTGATGACGAATTCTACATGTTCAAATCATTTCTTATATTCGCTTCAATCTTTTGGTGAAGGCAATTCTAATACATCTATTTCTCTTCCATTATATATTATTGGGGAGGATAATTTAAAGGTAGAAATATTTCTACCAGATATTTTTTCTTCACTTAATAATGCTCAGTAATTTGCTATTTTTCCTTTCAATAAAATATATTCTTCTATTGATGCTACCCTGAAACAGATATGATCTAATTCTAAACGAGATACATCTATTCAACTTGTTTTCAAATTTAGAAAGATTGTATCTAAAAATAAGTCACAATCTCATAGGATCTCTTCTACGTTATTATTTTTCATAATCTATCATAATTCATCTAACATTATTAATATACTTCAGGTCAGAATATTATCAATATTTAAGACAGTTTCTGTTATGAAAACGAAAAAAAAATGACTGAAAGTCATTTTTTTATAACTCAGGAAAGAGTTCTTTAATTTCATTATAATTTTCTTTAATCTCGCTCTTCCACCATTGAGTTTCATTACTTCATTTTATATTATCTTTTTTATAAACAAGTAGAATTTTAGCTTCATCAGAAGTTTCGTTTATATAAGTAATGAATCGATTTCCAGAATCTTTAGTGGATATTTTCGATCACACGATAGAGAATTCTCATTTAAGAATAGAATGTCCTTCATTTTTACAAATTTCATTAAGCTTTGCTGTCTTTAAAAATTTTTCGTTTCTTTCACACATAAACTTAATAATTTCATATGTTTCATCCCAGAAAGATTTATATTTCTTTTTAAATGCTTTTATAAAATGTCATTTTGCATAATCTCATATTATTACTTCCATAAATTAATATAAATTATTCACATCCTCTTGTGTAATCAAATTATAAGGAATAATTTCCTTCTTATTACACATACTCCATGGAAGTTGATTATGAGTAAAATCTACGATATCTTTTGTGTTTCAATCTCTCCACTTAACAGCAATCTTATGAATTAAAGATTTCTCTTCAAACGATAAAACATTAGTAGAAACAGGTGTGATATTTTTTATAAGAAATGCCTTCCCTTCTACATTTAGACTTATTTCTTCGCTATCAATCATCTCTTCAATTATAGTAAAAAATACATCTGGAACTGGTCCTTGTTGTATGCACCTATAGTCTAATCATGTCATTGACTCAAGATTATAATAATACCAAGTAAAATCTGCTAAATAACATAATTTTGCAAGCTTTGTCTTAGTAATTGCATAACTGCGTCCAAAAGTTCACGCATCAATAAAAAATTTAATAATCTGTTTGTATTTTTCCCAATCTATTTCCTTTGATGCTCTTGTTCAAGTATCTGAAAAAAAATCTCATAACTCAAAATGCAATATTTCTGAAAGTTTTACTGCTTGACCTAAAGTAATTTCTGTCGTTCATTTCTCAATTTTTGAATATGTTTGACGTGTGATACCCAAATATTTAGATATTTCATCTTGCGTTTTTTTCATTTCATTACGTTTTGATTCAATATTGATATTCATAATTATTTCTTATTTAATATATATCCAGTATATATAATTTAAAAAAATGTCAAAGCTTTTAACATTTCTTAACGGCATGTTAATTAACTTAACAAAATAAATTAACTTATGATATCTTCCTTTT
>JALZVI010000106.1 GCA_023301015.1 Rickettsiales bacterium
CAGGTGGCCAGCAACAACGCTTGTGCATCGCCCGAGCAATTGCCATTTCACCAGATGTGATTTTGATGGATGAGCCATGTTCTGCACTTGACCCAATTGCGACCTCAAAAATTGAAATGCTCATCGACGAACTGCGAGAAAACTACACAATAGTCATCGTAACCCACTCAATGCAGCAAGCGGCACGTGTTTCGCAAAAAACTGCTTTTTTCCACCTCGGAAAAGTCATAGAGTATAACGACACGGAAACGATTTTCACAAATCCTGCGAACAAGCGTACGCAAGATTATATTACTGGCCGCTACGGCTAATTTGAGGTTATCATGGTTGACTTGAATCCCACTATATTAGTTGTTGAAGATGACGAGGCAATCGCAGCGATGCTCCAATACAACCTCAAGGCTGAAGGCTTTGTGGTTGAACATACCGATGATGGCGGCGAAGCTATTGTGATGGTGGACGACACAAACCCCGACCTAATTTTGCTAGACTGGATGCTGCCCAACCTAAGCGGTATAGAAATCTGCCGCCGATTGCGCGCCAATGAGAAAACGCGGAATATCCCTGTGATTATGGTGACCGCAAGAGGCGAAGAATCTGACAAGCTGATGGGCTTGGATTATGGCGCGGATGATTATGTCACCAAACCATTCTCACCAGCCGAGCTAGTTGCCAGATGCCGCGCCGTTTTGCGCCGCGTGCGCCCAGCTTTTTCTGATGAGTCACTCACATTCTCAGATTTGAACATGGATCTCTCAACACATCGCGTTACCCGTTCAGGAATGGACGTGCAGATGGGTCCGACAGAGTTTAAATTGCTACGCCATTTCATGGAGAACCCAAAGCGCGTATTCAGCCGCGAGCAGCTGCTAGACAGCATTTGGGGCAATAATATATATGTAGAACTACGCACTGTAGATGTACATATCCGTCGCTTGCGCAAAGCGCTCGACGTTACTCAAGGCACAGATTTGATTCGCACTGTGAGATCTGCTGGATATGCGTTGGAAGAGAACTCTTAGTTTTTCATTCCCTCCCCCTATGGCGGCTTCGCCTTGCAGACTGAGAAAGCTCAGAGCTGCTGGCCTCAACTAACCAAGAGACTTTATTAAACCCAGAGCCTTTTCAAAAACTTCGTCGGCGGTCAGGCTGGTGGTATCTATCATCACCGCATCATCCGCAGGCTTCAATGGGGCAGAGTCGCGTTGTTGGTCGCGGTTATCGCGCTCAACTAAGTCAGCCAGAACTGAGTCATAATTCACCTCAATCCCCTGCCCGCTCAGCTCCTTAAAACGCCTGTCAGCACGACTTTCGATATTGGCTGTGATGAACAATTTCAGACCAGCATTTGGACAAACTACAGTACCAATATCACGCCCATCAAGCACCGCCCCTTCTGGCTTTGCAGCGAAATCACGTTGGAATTGCAGGAGAATTTCACGAACTTCTGGATAGGATGAAATGATGGAAGCCACGCGGCCAACCTCTTCTTGGCGTAGCTGCGGGTTTGCTAAATCTTCTGGCCTAAGCTTCTGAGCAGCAGCAATAGCAGCGCTTTCATCACTTGGAGACACATTATCATAAACAAGCTTTATCGCCGTTGCACGATAGATCCTACCCGTGTCTAGGAACGGGATATCTAGATGGTTAGCGATACGACGAGAGAGAGTTCCCTTACCCGAAGCCGCTGGCCCGTCAATGGCTATGACCAATGGCTTAGGCATTGATTTTTGCTCCAATCCCTTTCAAAAGCTCGACAAAATTTGGGAAGCTGGTGTTGATTGGCGTGCCGTCATCAATTGCAACATCCTTCTCACTAACAAGCCCCAGAATCAAGAATGACATGGCGATGCGGTGGTCTAGGTGAGTTTTCACAACGCCGCCACCACGAGGTTTTTGCGAGCCTGTAACATGCAAATCATCACCAGAAATTTTGGCCTTCACACCATTTGCCACAAGCGCGTCATACACAACTTGCAAGCGGTCGGACTCCTTCACACGCAGCTCTTCCAGCCCACACATTTGCGTCACACCTTCTGCACAGGAGGCGGCCACGGCCAGCACAGGATACTCATCAATCATGGATGGAGCGCGCTCTTTTGGTACACGAATCCCTTTCAGCTTGCTATGCTGCACGAACAAGTCAGCCACTTTCTCGCCACATTCTTTGCGCTCATTTCGTTTCTCAATTTTTCCGCCCATCTCAACCAAAGTCTCGAACAAGCCGATGCGATGCGGGTTCATGCCTACATTCTTGATGAGCAATTCAGAACCTTCGGTGATTAGCGCTGCAACCACCAAAAATGCCGCCGATGAAGGATCAGCAGGAACAACAATTTTTTGGGCTTTCAACTTTGGATAGCCCTTCACGCTGATGCGCATGCCGTCGGAAATAACTTCTGCGCCAAAACCACGGAGCATAATTTCAGTATGGTCACGCGTTGGCTTTGGCTCGATCACGGTAGTGGTGCCTTTGGTGTTGAGACCAGCGAGGATGATGGCCGATTTCACCTGCGCGGAAGCGACTGGCAGTTTATATTCAATCGGGAGCGGTTTTTTGGTGCCGATCGTGCAAAGTGGGAATGTACCGCGGCTAGTAGTAACAAATTCCGCGCCCATTTCGCGCAACGGGTCAGTCACTCGTTTCATCGGGCGTTTACTGAGGCTTGCATCGCCGCAGAAAAAGCTGTTGAATTGATATGGCGTTACCAAGCCCATAAGCAGGCGTGACGATGTGCCTGAATTGCCCATATCCAGCACGTTTTTTGGTTCAACCAAGCCGCCAACGCCAACGCCTTTTACGCTCCAAACATCACCCTTCTTCTCAATCCCCACACCCATTTCACGCAATGCTTGCGCGGTGGAAAGAACGTCTTCGCCTTCAAGCAAGCCTGTTACAGTTGTTGTACCAATTGCTTGAGAGCCGAGGATTAGAGAGCGATGCGAGATAGATTTGTCACCCGGAACGGTGATTTCACCCTTGAGTTTGCTGGATTTTGATGATGATAATTTCATGAGTATAATATGTCGGAAAAAACATTTGATGACAATAGTTTTAAACCTAGCCTAGGTCACCGCCGAAGAACGTCATTAAAAACTAAGCCGCTTCTAGCAAGATATCCTTCGCCGCATTGATCCTTGCAGCTGCATCCTTTGAGCCGCCACGGTCGGGATGATATTTTTTCATTAGGCGCAGATGTGCGGCCTTCACTTCCAGCTTGGTGGCATTACCCCGCAGGCCAAGCAAACGCTGAGCCTCTCGTTTTTGCTCATCAGTCCCCATGCGCCTTGCACGTTGACGCATTGCCTCTGCCTGCTGAGCATAGGCCGTCCTGCGCCATAGTAGCGGCGGAAGAACCAACAAAGCCAACATCACTAATAATATCAAATATTTCATAACCATACCCTTTTCTTCAATTTTTACTCACACAGATTCAACTACGAATCAGCCTCCAAAAGCAATTCCTGCATCAGCAAATTGATGCTTAAGCTCCCCGATAGCTGCATCAATTTTGCCGACATCTTGCCCGCGAAATACAATATTCACACCAACTTTTGCCCCTTCATCGCCATAATTGCCACCGCTCATGAACGGGTAGCTGCCGATTGAAACATCGTCAATGCAAGAATCTTGCACTTTGCCTAATATAGTAGAGATTTTTGATTCAGGAACGTCCACTGCCAGTGTTTTTGACTGCACCTCAACGCCTTTTTTCAGAAGCGGAATGATTGCCTCGAGCATGGCTTGCATAATTTTCGGTATACCAGCCATCACGAACACATTTTCCACTCTAAACCCCGGTGCGACTGTGATTGAGTTCTCAATCAGCTCGGCATTTTCCGGAACATAAGACATTTTAATACGCCCTTCATTCAAATTTTCTTTACCATAATACTCTTCAAGCAAGAAGTATGCCTGCTTATGGCGGATCAGCTTCTGGTCGAAGGCTTTTCCAACAGATTCAGAAGTGATGTCGTCATGCGTGGGTCCAATTCCGCCTGTGGTGAACACATATGTATGCGCCTTGCTTTGCTCTTGCACGGTGTCGATGATCTTTTGCTCATCATCAGGAATCACCCGCACCTCCCTCAACTCGATCCCAAGCTCACCCATTGTTTTGGCGATATGCTGGGTGTTTTTATCGAGCGTGCGCCCCGATAAGATTTCATCACCAATAATAATTAGTGCGACTGTGGGATTTGAATTTTTCATAATTTAACCTTAAATTGACTTTATAGCGCCTTGAAACTATTATTACATGGCAATGAACAACAGATATTCATTATTTGCAGCATATGCAATAGGGGTCATTATAATTGGCTCAATATTTTTCACAAGCTTTTCCAATGAGGCAGGTGCGGAAAATGCTGTACAAAATTCCACAAAAAACCGCCTATACCGCCAAGCGCCTAGGGATAATGATGATAATTATCGACTCCCAACATATATTCCAACCCATTCACTCAGCTTGCCTAAGAAAAAAATTGAGTTCAAAAAAGGCTCTGACAATGACGCCCTATACTACACTCCAGTGCAAGTTCCGAAAAATGCACCAAAAAGAATTGTGCGCCCTGCTCCAAAGCGCCAAGTAGCCCCGCAGCCAGTTTACGTACCTACACCGCAGCCAGCGCCTGCGCCAACTCCGCAATACCAGCCACCGTTGCAGCCGCAGCCACG
>JALZVI010000107.1 GCA_023301015.1 Rickettsiales bacterium
CCCTCAGCCATCAAATCCAGCATCTCCCCAAACCTCTCCCGCTTAATCACAGGGTCGGAATATAAGCTTTGCTTATGGTTGGGCTGCAACAGCTTAACACTTTTTCCAACAGGAGATGTCTCAATATTATCAATCCGATACGCGCCATAGGCATACGCACCAGCCGCAATAACAACCGCCAATACAAGCATTTTCCCGTTGCGATAATATACAGGAGAAAGCGCCACAAACAGCGCCACCCAGCTTGCCAGAAAAATTCCGCCAATTGCTGCAATTTGTGAAACCTCTGCGTTAAACAGCAGGCTATATCCCAGCAAATCCCATGGAAAACCCGTGAACATATATGTCCGCGCAAGCTCAGCCAGCATCCATAAGTTCACAAACAGGAAGCTCTTCGCCGCTGGCATCCCTTCAAAACGGCGCGAAACAGCCTTATAGCAAAGCCCCACAAGCCCCACAAAAATCGCTAAACCCGCAGGAATACCCATCGCAGCAAAAGGAATTAGCCAAGCAAAGCGCTCCGCTCCTTCAACCAGCAATGAGTTTGGAATCCAATATAAGCCGCTCAAAAAACTTCCAAACCCAAACCACCAAGCAGTCCAAAATGCCTCACGACTCCTCTCAGCTGCATCCAAAGCAAGCAGCAAAATTGGAAAACTTATTAGCAATATAGGAAAGAGCTCATAAGGAGCAAAAGCCAAACTCGAAAGCGCGCCCGCTACAAACACCAAGAGCTTCCGCTTCCGCCCACTCAAATTCTGAATTAGATTCCTCATCCTCCAAGCTTTAGAGCAACAAGATTGCGCTGTAAACGCTGAACTAAAAATGCTAGCTTGGATTTATGAAAAAACCCACCGATAAAAACCTTGAGCCAAAAGGCGAACTTGCCCTCAAAACTCAATGCATGCCTGCCGACACCAATCCCGCTGGGGATATTTTCGGCGGCTGGCTGCTCTCAGAAATGGACATTGCTGGAAGCATAATCAGCAAACGCATCGCCAACAACCGCACCGTCACAATCGCCATAAACTCCATGGAATTCATCCAGCCAGTTTTCGTTGGCGATGTTTTGCATTGCTATGTCGACACAACTCGCATCGGCAACAGCTCAATCACAAACCACATTCAAGCATGGGTGCGCCGTCAATTTGGCGATGAGATGATTTTGGTTACGGAAGGAACATTCACCTACGTTTCCGTTGACGAAAATAGAAAGCCAAAGAAAATCGAGCAGGCCTAAGCAACTGCCACAACGTCTTTCACTTCTGGGACATAATGCTTGAGCATGTTCTCAATTCCGTCTTTCAGCGTTGCCGTTGAACTCGGACATCCAGAGCAAGCACCGTGCAGCTCCAAAGTCACTAGCCCAGTGTCAGCATCAAAATTACGGAAAATAATATCCCCACCATCTTGCGCCACAGCTGGACGCACGCGATGCTCAATTAGCTCAACAATCTGCTTAATCAAAGGATCTTCTGGGTCATACTCAGCAGCTTTTGGCGCTTCATCTTTTTTCTCAGCTCCCTCAACTGGCAAGACTGACTTGCCTTGCACATAGAAATCCATAATTTCAGTCAGGATAATCGGCTTCATAATTTCCCACTTCGCTTCAGCCGACTTAGTCACCGTAATAAAATCAGCACCCAGAAAAACCGCTTCAACATTGCCAATTTTGAACAAAGTCTCAACCATCGGCGAGCGCGCAGAATCTTCCGCAGAGTCCGCATATATAGTGCCACTAGGCATAACAACCTCACCCGGCAAAAATTTCAATGCGTTTGGGTTCGGCGTTTCTTCAGTTTGTATGTACATTTTAGCTCCTAGTCGCTTATTACTTATCGCTGCTTATATAAGGGGCTTTGGCGAAGTTTTCAACCCATAATGAAAACCCAGCCTTGAGCGCGTTTCAGTCTGCAAGGCACAGCCGCAGCGGGGAGAGAATTAAAAACCCAGCCCTGAGCGCGTTTCAGTCTGTAAGGCACAGCCGCAGCGGGGAAACAATTAAAGACTACGTCAGTTCATCTATTTGCGCATCGGTCAAACTTCCTGGAACAATCAGCATCGGGATCATGATTTTACTCACAAGCTCGGCAGAAAGAATTGTGATCAAATCACCCTTCCCCGCGGCTTCTGGAGCTTTCCCGAGGATAAGCATATTCACCGTACCATCCTCTTCAATAAACTTACAAATCTCATCACTAAGCAAGCCTTCCATAATTTTGAAGCTCGGTTTAACCTTAGAAATCGTCTTGGCATCCTTCACAATAGATTTCATCAGCGTTTCCACCTCAGCCATTTTCTCGTCACGAATCATATCCCCGCCCATAAACAGCGAGTTATATTCTGAAGGGTCAATCACATGCGCCAGCTCTACCTTATAGTTCAAGCGCTCAGCCTCTTTGCAGGCATAATGCACCGCCACACGAGAATGCTCAGAACCGTCTACACATACTAGTAATTTTTGTTTCTTTGGCATAGGTTCAAAAACTCTACTTGATAATTTCCACAGATGCAACTGCTTGTGCTGCAATCCCCTCGCCACGCCCCAAGAAGCCCAGCTTCTCTGTGGTTGTGGCCTTCACATTTACGCGGTCTATGCTCACATTTAACAGCTCAGCGATGGTTTTTCGCATTTGCTCCTTATGCGGCGTAATCTTCGGCTCTTAGCACATAATAGTCAAATCAACATTCACCACTCTCCCTTGCTTAGAAGCTAGCAACAAAGCGGCTTTAGCTAAGAAAAAGCTGGAATCCATGCCAGCCCATTGCGGTTCAGACGGCGGAAAATGCTCACCAATATCGCCCTCACCAATCGCCCCCAAAACCGCATCCGTCAAAGCATGCAGCCCCACGTCAGCATCAGAATGCCCTTTGAGCGCCTTGCTATGCGGGATTTTCACGCCGCAAATTGTCACGAAATCGCCAGCTTCAAATGCATGCACATCAAAACCCATCCCAACACGTTGCTGAAGCTCACTTTTCCTATCTCTCATATCCGCCTTTGTCGTAACCTTAATATTGCGCGCATCACCCTCACAAAATGCCAGCTCAACGCCAGCAGCTTCAGCTATTTGCGCGTCGTCTGTGTAGCCGCCATCGGCATACTGCTTGTGGCTTGTAAAAATCGTCTCAAAATCAAAACCCTGCGGCGTTTGCACAAATTTCAACTTCTCGCGGTCAATAGCCTCGCCTTCCAGCCTAGCAGAATCATTACAGCCAACAACAGGCACAACTGCCTGATTTTCTTGCAACTTATCCAGCACATTTGAAATCACATCATGACTAACAAACGGCCTCGCAGCATCATGAATCAGCACATGCAGCAGGCTTGAAGCAGCCATATTCTCCAACCCCAAGCGCACAGACTCTTGACGCTCATCTCCGCCAAAGCAATGCTGCACGGGCAACCCAAGCGCCAAAAAGCGGTCTTCATGCTCAGGGGCAATTACCACATGCACCTCGTCAATTTGCGGATGATTCAGGAAAGCTTGCACAGAATGCCACAAAATAGGCTCACCATTCAGCAGCTCATATTGCTTCGCCACCCCTGCCCCATAACGCTTTCCCTTGCCAGCGGCGACTATTAATGCTATACAAATGCCTGTCATGAAAATCAAAATAGGTAACATCGAGATAAAAGACAATGTTTTCCTCGCGCCCATGTCTGGTGTGAGCGATGCACCGTTTCGCAAGATCGTGGAAAATTATGGCGTTGGATTGGTGGTTTCTGAAATGATAGCCAGTCGCGCGATGATTATGGAAACGCGGCAGTCTATGGCAAAGCTGCGCAAGGCCGACAACCAAGAGCTTTCTGTTGTTCAACTCGCTGGCTGCGAACCTGATGTTATGGCTGAAGCCGCGCGAATGAATGAGGCACTCGGTGCAGATGTGATTGATATCAACTTCGGCTGTCCTGTGAAAAAGGTGGTGAATGGAGATGCGGGAAGCGCTTTGATGCGCCAAGTTCCGCTGGCGACAAAAATTATGGAAGCAACTGTCAAAGCCGTGAAAGTGCCCGTGACAATGAAGATGCGCATGGGTTGGGACAACAGCTCCCTCAACGCGCCTGAGCTTGCTCACATTGCAGAAGATGTTGGAATCAAGATGCTAACAGTTCATGGCCGTACGCGCTGCCAGATGTATAAAGGCTCGGCAGATTGGAGTTTTATCAAGAACGTAAAAGAAGCCGTGAGCATCCCTGTGATTGCCAATGGCGACATTGTCGATTATGCCTCGGCTGAGCGCGCAATGGCAGAATCTGGCGCAGATGGAATTATGATTGGTCGCGGAACATATGGCCGCCCATGGTTTGTGAATCAGGTTAGCCGTCATTTAAAGGGCGAAACCGCACCAGCAGACCCAACAATTGCTGAGCAGATGCAGGTTATCCTCGGGCATTATGACGATATGGTTGAGCTTTATGGCGAAGAAGCCGGAATCAGATTCGCACGCAAGCATGTTGGCTGGTATACAAACGGAATGCACAGCTCCAACACCTTCCGCCATGCGTTCAATAAAATCAATGACATAAAAGAAGCAAAAATTGCAATTAATGACTTTTATAACCGCGCAATAGATTACGCGCTTGACCTCGAAAACGTGGCTTAATATCTTGCTTGAGCAAATGGGGTTTATGGCATGAATAACAAGATTGAAGATATTAGGGACAAAAAAATGTCAGAATTCGGTAAAATCGGCGCGGATGATGCTGCAAAAAAAGCATTTGGAAAAGTTCTTGAAGTAGCAAAAGAAGAAGCAGCTCCCATTCTAGAAGAAGCAAAAGAAAAAATTGCGGAAATAACAACCCCAGATCCTATCAAAACAGAAATCCCAGAGCCTTTGACGAGCAATAACGAAACCACAGTAGAAACAGAAGCTGCGGCAAGCACTGACGAAGAAAAAATTGCGACAGCACCAACTTTCAATGAAAGCTCGCCAGCTCCATCTCCAGCCTTCACTGAGAACAAAGCAGAAGTTGCCGCCCATGAAATTACAGAGTCAGCCGCAGACATGGTAGAAGACCTAGCAGACGAAGCTCAGGCAAAGGCAGAAGTGCAAGAAATAGACGCCGAACTTCAGGGCGGGCCAGCGGTTGGGCAGAAAAAGGGCAGCAAGTTCACATTGATTATTGTGGTTATAATAGCATTGCTAACAGCTGGTTATTTTGCTTACACGCTCCTTGACCTACCTACTCAAGAAGCACCAGAAGAGACCATCATCAACACCCCTCCTCCAGCTCCTGAGTTTATTGACAACGGAGAATCACACAACAAATTCCTCAAGGACAACCCCGACGCAAAAGCAGCTAACATCAATATCTTTGATTTTGACATCAATGCTTGCCTGCAAAAATTCAGCGATGACGAGTGCATAAATATGTACTCAGACAGCCTGAAGCTTCTGGAAAGATAGGATTAATCGTTTTTTAACAAACAGCACTTACACTCGCCCTTATATATATACAATTGGAGATGAACCTTGAACGAATTTGCTAGCTATAACGAGAATAATATCCCGAAAGACTTGATGTCATATGACGGCAAGACGGGAAGCGTATACAAAATATGGCTCAAAAACTTGTTCCTCAACATAATCACCCTCGGAATTTATCGCGCTTGGGCAAAAACAAACATGCGCAAATATGTATTCGGCAGCTTCTCAATCAACGACACACGCTTGGAATACAGCGGAAAAGGCGGCGAACTATTCAAAGGCTTCGTGATTGTTTCGGTGTTCTATTTGATATTATTCTTCGCAGTTGAATTTGCAATCGCAACAGTTTGGCCAGAAGAAGCCGCGCAAATTGCTGAGATGGAGAAAGCAGAAAGTCAGAACAATAGTGATTTCTATAAAGACATATCAAAGCAAGGTGCCGATGTTTTAGCAACTCGTTCACCCGAACTAGCTTCTGTAAATAATGGCTATAACGAATTCGAGGTTAATAAATGCCTCGACACATACGGCGCTGTAAAATGCGAAGACTTATATAGCGAGCATCTTGAATACCAAGCATCTGTTGATACTTTCCTCGGAGACGTAGAAGAGAAGTCAGAATCTTTGGGGGTGGAGCTTAGCGACAGTGCTACCCTGCTAATGGGTGGCAAAACATTCTTCTTCATCCTAATCGGCATGCTATTCCTCTATTTCGCCACATTTTCCGCCTTCCGCTATCGCTTGTCACGCACGCGCTACAAGGGCATTCGCGGCGCTGTTCGTGGCGCAACGGCAAAGGGCTATGTGGGCTTGCGCTTGAAAAGAGCATTCCTTAACATCATCACTCTGGGCTACCTAATTGGCCGTGGCGATCTGATTGCGCAGAGATATATTTTGAAAAACTCTTACATCGGCAAAACCAACTTCACGTTCGAGCCTAATGTTAAATCGCTAGACAAGGTGAATTTAACCACTGGGTTGCTAGCAATACCAACAGCCTTCATCTCACGTTTTTGGTACAAAGCCGCGCTTTTGAACACGAAATACGGCGCTCTTTCATTGAAAAACGTGAAGATTGAATCAAAGTTCACTGGCGGAAGCTTGTTCTTATTGAAGCTCACTAACTTCTTGATAGCGATTCTAAGCGCTGGCCTCTTATATCCAATCACGTTGCAGCGCTCATTCAAATACTTCTCAAGCCGAGTTTCTATTCGCGGTGGAGAGACTGACTTGCAATTCATCCAAGAAGAATCTGACTCCAACACAATCGGCGAAGGCCTTGATGACGCAGCAGACTTCGACGGGTTTGACGTTGACTTCGGGATGATCTAAGAACCATGAGCGCGCAAAGCTTTGAGCAGATCCACGCGGCCTTTCATGACGGAATAACCTCCGATGAAAAGCAAGTTGTAGTGAATGTTCATGACGACTTCCTAGAAATCACTGGCGCAGACACAAACCATATATGGGTCTACGGAGACATTGAAATTGAGGAGCGCCCAAGTGACGGGAGAATTGGCAGCATCTCTTCCACCAACGAACCCGATGCTCGGCTATATTTACCAAGTGCTGAATTCAAGAAAATCACCAGCAAAATCCCGCGCTCAAAGTCAAAAGCACTCCGCCTATCATTCTGGATAACAGCTGGAATTGCCTGCATCATCGCCGCAGTCTTCTTCGTCATCCCCGCACTCGCTCCAATCGTTTT
>JALZVI010000108.1 GCA_023301015.1 Rickettsiales bacterium
TTGTGGACATCATCATCAATGGTCGATGGCATGCGCACCGCCCTCAACCGCGCCTACCACGTATATACTCCGCCAAATTATTGGTTCCGCCGCATCGTTTCCATCGCCCAAATCATAATTTTGGTGGTCATCCTAATCTTGGTAATGTTCGCGCTGGTTTTCACACCGATCCTCTATGAAACAATCTACAACTTCGTTGCAAGCTTCAACGAAGTTGCCGAAACCGTTGGCTCTAACGCAACAATTAATGTGCAAGATGAGCAGTTCCTCGCCTTCACTTTTGAGTGGCGCAATCTCCGCATTGCTGGCGTAATTTTTTCAATGATAATGTTCATTTCTACGCTCTATTACTTCCTGCCCAACGTGAAACAAAACTTCCTCAAAATCCTCCCAGGAGCGACAATCGCTGCAATCGGCTGGTTCTGGATTGGCCGCGGCCTTTCTTATTACCTATCAAACTTCGACCAAGTGAATGTAATTTATGGCTCTTTGGGAAGCGTGATTGCATTTTTGCTATTTTTCTATCTAATCAACATTGTCCTAATATATGGTGCCGAGTTCAACTATTTACTCGAAAAATCTATGGGCGGGAAAGTTGAACAGAAAGAGAAAGTGAACAAAAAAGACATCCGCGCGAACGAAAAAGACAACCGCAAAGATGACAAAGATATTGTAAAAATTGAGACTTAAATTTTAAGGTAAATATGAAAAATTCGAATGAAATGTGGGGCGGTCATTATGACAAAAAGCCTGATGAGCTGCTGCAAGAAATCAATGCGTCAATAGGCTTCGACAAAGTGCTTTATGCACAAGATATTCGCGCCTCAATCGCGCATGCCGAGATGCTGGAAAAGCAGGGGATTTTAACCGATATTGATCGTGGCAACATCGTCGACGGCCTCAAGCGTATTAAGTTCGAGATTGAAGAAGGGCGGATGAAATGGAGCGAGGAGCTGGAAGATATTCACATGAATATCGAAGCGCGTCTGAAAAAGCTGGTTGGCGAAAGCGCAGGCCGACTTCACACCGCTCGTTCACGCAACGATCAAGTTGCCACAGATTTCAAACTTTGGGTGCGTGATGAAACTGAAAATGCGCAGAAAGCGATGACGCAATTGCAGGCAGCATTGGTTGCAAAAGCAGAAGAGAATGCTGACGTTATCATGCCCGGCTTCACCCATTTGCAAAGCGCGCAACCAATCACTTTTGGCCATCACCTCATGGCCTATTATGAGATGCTAAAACGCGACAAATCTCGCATGGCAGATTGCGCTGAACGCCTGAATGAGTGCCCACTTGGCGCCGCAGCACTTGCTGGTACTAGCTTCCCAATTGATCGCGCGCAAACAGCCGAAGCTCTAGGCTTTGACCGCCCAACCGCGAACTCGTTAGACAGCGTTTCTGATCGCGATTTTGCTATCGAATTCATGTCCGTGGCGTCCATCTCCATGATGCATCTTTCGCGCCTAGCAGAAGAGATGATTGTGTGGACATCCAAGCAGTTTGACTTCGCAACATTGCCAGAAGAACTCACCACAGGCAGCTCAATAATGCCACAAAAACGCAACCCAGATGCTGCGGAATTAGTGCGCGGAAAAACAGGTAGAGTTTATGGCGATTTGGTGGCACTGCTCACCGTGATGAAAGGCCTGCCGCTTGCATATAACAAAGACTCGCAGGAAGACAAAGAGCCTGTTTTCGACACTGCGAAAACGCTGGCAATTTGCTTGCAGATTATGACAAAAATGGTTGAAGGCATGCAGCCAAAACCAGAAAAAATGCTCGCCGCAACAACAGCTGGATTCCCCACCGCAACTGACTTCGCCGATTGGCTAGTGAAGAACCTAAACATGCCATTCCGCGATGCCCATCACGCAACTGGCAAGGCAGTGAAATTGGCTGAGAAGAAAGAGTGCGGACTGGAAGATTTAAGCTTGGTAGAATTGCAAGAAATCGACGCAAGCATCACTGAAGAGATTTTTGAAGTGCTGACAGTGCAAAGCTCCGTAAAATCCCGCGTATCATATGGCGGAACAGCACCGAGCAATGTGTTGGAACAGGTTGAAAAGGCAAAGGCGGAGTTGGGTTAGTTTTTGATTGTTTTCCAGCTGCTTCTGCGCCTTGCAGACTGAAACATGCTCAGGGCTGCCTATCAAAACTCCGTCATTGTGGGCTTAACCCGCAAAGACAATAACCGCCTAAAACAAAACCTTCCCAGTCATCTCGTTCGGAATTTCAATGCCCAGCATCTGCAAAATCGTCGGCGCTAAGTCTGACAAATTGCCGTCATCCGCAGTCACTTTTCCCAACTTCTCACTTGCCACAATCAACGGAACTGGGTTCAGGCTGTGTTGCGTATGCGGGTTGCCGTGCTCGTCTTGCATAATTTCTGCGTTACCGTGGTCTGCCGTTAGCAACAGCGCAGCACCCGCCTCTTGCGTGGCCTTCCACACTTCTCCAATTGCATCGTCAACAGCTTCCACAGCCTTAGTCGCGGCGACTAAATTGCCTGTGTGCCCAACCATATCTGTGTTCGCAAAATTGCAGATAATCAGCGCATATTCCTCACTACGAATTGCAGCTGCCAAGCCAGCTGCCACTTCTGCGGCAGACATTTCTGGCTGCAAGTCATATGTCGCCACTTTTGGAGATGGAATTAGCGTACGTTTTTCACCCGCAAATTCGTCCTCACGCCCACCCGACATAAAGAATGTGACATGCGCATATTTCTCAGTTTCAGCAATGCGCAGCTGTTTCAAACCAGCATTGGCAATCACCTCTGGCAGTGAGTTTTTCACGTCATATGCAGGGAACAGAACTTCAAAAAACTTGTTCAGATGCTCGGAATATTCAACCATTCCAATTTTTCTCGCAAAATTCACCGTCTTTTTGCGGGCAAAACCGTCAAAGTCTGGGTCGAGCAAAACCTCGCCAAGCTGACGCACCCGATCAGCACGGAAATTTGCGATTACGATAGAATCACCATCTTGCATCCCCGCATAATCACCAACAACCGTCGGCAACAAGAATTCATCCGTCAGCTCCGCCGCATAAGCAGCATCCACTGCCTCCTCCGCAGTTGCAGCGCGCGGGCCTTCGCCCAGCACCATCGCGTCATATGCCAATTCAACCCTGTCCCAACGCTTGTCGCGATCCATCGCATAATAACGCCCTGAAATTGTGGCGATGTTGCAGCCCGAATCCAGTATAAATTCCTTCGCCGACTTCTGCGCCACATCGCGGCCATCAGAAATTGCATGCACAAAAGTTTGCGCGCCATTTGCTTGCAAGGTTTTAGTCAAAGCCTTGATATGTTCCACATGCGCATGCACCCCGCCGTCAGAAAACAAGCCCAAAACATGTACGCGGCCTGTCAAACTTTTCAGCTTTTCATCCGCCGCTAGCTCACCTGTGTGAACTGCGCTGTTGATGCGTGGCAAATCTTGCAGAAGCACTCGGCCTGCGCCAATTGTCATATGTCCAACTTCGGAATTTCCCATCTGGCCCACGGGCAATCCAACTTCCTCGCCACCAGTTTCAAGCAACGAAAAGTCATAATCCTCCACCAACCCATCCCAATTCGGAGTTTTGGCCTGCTTAATTGCGTTATGCTCAATTACCGAGCTCTCGCCCCATCCATCAAGAATGCATAATGTTACTGTTTTTGTCATAATTCTTTTAGTTCCGTCAGTCATAAAATAAACCAAAGTTCAGCAGAGCTTTATCAGCCCTGAGCTAAGTTTCAGTATGCGAGCCAGTAGGCGAGCGGGGAAACAATTAAAAACTATTCCGCCGCTTCGGCTGCTAGCTTCTGGTGGTTTGCCACTTTGCCAACGCGTTCGCCAGAGTCGATGTAATAAACCAAATCTGCAACTTTCGCGCAATGGTCGCCGATGCGTTCCATGTTTTTAGCGGCAAAAATAATGTCTGCAAAAGCATCAATCACATCTGGGTTCTTCTGCGCATGCTTTTTCACGTCTTTGAGAAGGTCGTGATAAACATCGTCAATTTCGTCATCTTGGCTCATCACAATCTTGGCCTTCACCGCATCCATATCACGAAATGCTGCGATAGAATCTGTTACCATCTTGTTTGAAAGCGCCAGAATCTCCTTCAAATCACTCATAATTGCGTTATCCACCACATCACTAAAACGCGTGGCCTTGCGAACTGATGATTTCGCCAAATCGCCCATTCTTTCCATGGAAGATGAAATTTTCAGTACTGAAATCAAAAAGCGCAAGTCAGACGCCATTGGCTGACGCAGAGCAATAATTACCGTTGCTTCCTTTTGCACGTTGAAATCCAAAACATTCAGAGTGCGATCAAGCGCGCGCGACTCTTCAACCAGCTTTTTATCGGCCGTATCAAGCGACTTGCGCACAATTGCGAGCATATCCAGCACAATTTCACCCATCTTCACAACATCCGCCGTAATCGCCTTCAATTTGCTGTCATATGATTTATCAATATGGCCAGCAGTTTCAAAATTTAGTTCAGACATCGTTTTCCTTGAGTAATTATGCTTGGGCTTAAGCTCTCATTTTCCTATTAATTCCATGATAAGTCAAGATATATAGGTTTTTTCATTGACTATAAACCAACAATCGCTACTCAATATCTTACATGAAATTAGTTGTAGTAGAAAGTCCGGCAAAGGCAAAAACCATCAATAAGTATTTAGGCAAGGACTATGAAGTCCTAGCTAGCTTTGGGCATATCCGCGATTTGCCATCCAAAAACGGTTCCGTTGAACCTGAGAACGACTTCAATATGCATTATGAAGTCGACAAGGAATCGGCGAAGAAGTTTAAGCCAATTGTTGAAGCAGCGAAACGCTGTGATGAACTCATCCTCGCAACCGATCCCGATCGCGAGGGAGAAGCAATTTCTTGGCATGTGCTGGAAGTTTTGCTAGCCAAAAAAGCCATCAAAAAGACCACTCCAGTTTCACGTGTAGTTTTCAACGCTATCACAAAAAATGCTGTGCAGCATGGGATTGATAACCCGCGCGAGCTAGACATGGCGCTGATTGACGCGCAACAAGCTCGTCGTGCATTAGATTATTTGGTAGGCTTCACGCTTTCACCCGTCCTATGGCGCAAGCTTCCAGGCAGTCGCTCAGCAGGGCGTGTGCAATCTGTGGCGCTACGTTTGATTTGCGAGCGTGAGTCAGAAATTGAGCAGTTTATCAGCCGCGAATATTGGGATATTACAGCCGAGCTAGCCAAGAAAATTAATGCCCGCCTCACACATGTTGATGGCGACAAACTCGGCAAATTCGACATTCCTAATGAGAAATCAGCTAAGGATATTGAAGCACGTTTGAAAGGGCAAAAGCTGACAGTTGCGAAAATTGACGAGAAGCAAGCGCAGCGCTCACCAAAACCACCATTCATCACCTCAACTTTGCAGCAAGAAGCATCACGCAAATTGGGATTCGGCGCAAAGCAAACAATGATGGCCGCGCAGAAACTCTATGAGCAGGGGCTAATCACTTATATGCGTACTGACGGCGTGTTTGTTGCACCTGAAGCGGTGGAATCAACTCGTAAGCTAATCGCAAAGGATTTCGGCAAAGATTTCGTGCCTGAAAAAGCGCGTGAATATGTGACAAAGGCAAAAAACAGCCAAGAAGCGCATGAAGCCATCCGCCCGACAGACTTGTTCAAAACCCCAGAAATCGTAGGCAAAGAGCTTGAGCCAGATTTGGCGAATTTATATGGCTTGGTGTGGAAGCGCATGGTTTCCAGCCAAATGGCCAACGCAATTTTTGACCAAGTTGCCATTGATTTTGAGACAGATGACAAGTTCGCCACCCTCCGCGCAAATGGTTCAATTGTTCAGTTTGAAGGCTTCCGCAAAGTTTATGAAGAAAGTACGGATGACAGCAAAGAAGAAGCTGAGAAAACGCTGCCAAAAGTGAAATTGGGAGAAGTTTTTGATGTGAAGAAACTCTCACCAGAGCAGCATAATACCGAGCCTCCGCCGCGCTATTCTGAAGCGAGCTTGGTGAAGCGCATGGAAGAACTAGGCATCGGCCGTCCTTCAACTTATGCGTCTATTATCTCCGTTCTGCAAGACCGCGACTATGTGGTTATCGAGAAAAAACGCTTCATTCCAGAAAGCCGTGGACGCATTGTTACCGCGTTCCTCAGCAGCTTTTTCGAGAAATATGTTGAATATGACTACACCGCCAATTTGGAAGATCAGCTTGATGAGGTGTCTGAAGGCAAGAAAGAATGGAAGCAAGTTTTACGCGATTTTTGGACAGATTTTTCTGGCAAAACCGCCGAAGCGATGGAGCTGCAAATCACAGACGTGCTCGAAAAACTCAACAGCGACTTGGAGAAATATATCTTCCCCAACGGCCGCAAATGTCCGTCATGCGATGAAGGAATTTTGGGCTTGCGCTTAGGTAAATTCGGCGGATTCATCGGCTGCAACAACCACCCAGAATGCAAACATACCAAGCAGCTTTCCTACGCTGACGATGGCGAAGACGGCGAAGGTCCAGAAGAAGGCCGCGTACTTGGTACACATCCAGACGGCGACGAAATTACTGTGAAAAAAGGCCCTTATGGCTGGTATATTCAACTTGGCGAAGAGAAAGAAGTTGAAGGCGCAAAAGGCAAAATGAAAAAATTGAAGCCAAAGCGCTTCTCAATCACCAAAGGCACATCACCAGACGAAGTGACCATGGAACAAGCCATCAAATGGCTATCCCTTCCACGCGACGTTGGCGAGCATCCAGAAACTGGAAAAATGATCAAAGCAGGCATCGGACGCTTTGGGCCATATCTGATTCATGACAGCAAATTCACCAGCTTGAAAGAAGATGACGTGTTTGAAGTGGGCATGAACCGCGCCGTAGAAATCATCGCCAGCGCCCCAGTTAAAGGCAAAGGCGGGAAATTGCGTGATGTTGGAGAATATAAGAAAAAGCCAGTGGAAATTCACTCAGGCCGCTATGGTGCATACATCAAATACGGAAAATCGAACGTAGCTCTCCCGAAAGGCACGAAACACGAAGAATTGACACTTGAAGAAGCTGGAAAATTGATTGAAGCGAAAAAGAAGAAGTAGCTTTTAATTGTTTCCCCGCTGCGCGCCAAGGCACTTGCAGGCTGAAACGCGCTCAGGGCTGTAGTTTATAATTTCCTCCCCACCCGCCTGCTGGCTCGCAGACTGAGGAAGTGCTTCGCTTAGCGAGTGGCTGGCAAGGCCTGCTGGCCTTGTGACAATGGAGTTTTATGTAAACGGGACAGCCTTGAGCGCGTTTCAGTCTGCAAGGCGAAGCCGCTGCGGGGAAACAATTAAAAAACTACCCCTCACCCAGCGGATGGAATTTTTTTACGGCTTCGTGCAACTTTTCAGCTTGAATATGCGTATAAATCTCCGTCGTCACGATGCTCTCATGCCCCAGCAACTCCTGCACAATACGCAAATCCGCGCCGTTTTCCAGCATGTGGCTAGCGAAGGAATGACGTAGAACATGCGGTGAAACTTTGCTAGGCGCAACGCCTGCATTCACCGCCAAATCCTTGAGCAGCAATGCAAAACCTTGCCGCGTGATGTGATTGGCGCATGAATTCTTGCCCGCGGGGAACAGAAAATCTTCCAGCTCAAATTCATCAAAATATGTCGCCAACGCCGCTTGCGCGAAACTCCCGAGTGGCACCAAACGCTCCTTCGCGCCCTTGCCTTTCACGAACAAAAAAACTTGCCCATTTTGCTCACGAATGGAACTTTTTTGCAAAGAAATCAACTCCGAAACTCGCAATCCTGAAGCGTATAATATCTCCAACATCGCATTTAGCCGCACATCTTTTTGCGCCTCATCCAGCAATTTCTGCACCTCATTCTTGGTCAAATATTTCGGTAGTGCCTTGCCATTTTTTGGCGCCTCCACATTCAAAATAGGGTTGTCGGTACGCAGTTTTTCCAAATATAAAAAATCAAATAGCTGCTTCAAAACCGAAAGCTTGCGCGCAATTGTCTTCGCCGATTTACCCTCCGCACTAAGCCCACTCAGATATTTCTTGATAGCCGCGGCGTCCACTTCTACCAAATTTTTGCAACATCCCACAAAGTCGCGCAAATCACGAGAATATGCATCCATCGTGTTTTTGGAAATTCCGCGCTCAACGCTCATCATCTCCAAAAAATTCTCAATTAAATATTGTGCATTCTGTGCCATATTTTGCTATTATACCCAAATGAGCAACAAAAAACCAATTCTTCTAGTCGGTTTGATGGGCAGCGGCAAAACCACAGTCGGCGTTGCCCTAGCCAAGCGCTTGAAGATTGACTTTTTCGATTCTGACCGCCTAATTGAAGACCTTGCAGGCGCTTCTATCGCCGAAATTTTTGAGCGTGACGGCGAAGAATTCTTCCGCAAAGTTGAAGCAAAGACCATCCAGAAAATTCTCAAAACAAAAGAAAATATCGTTCTTGCAACAGGCGGCGGAGCATTTATGAATGATAAAACTCGCAAAACAGCAGCAAAACATGCACAGGCAATTTGGCTTGACGCAAATATTGAAACGCTTTTGCATCGGGTTGAAGGCAATGACAACCGACCACTTCTAAACAATGTGAACCGCAAGAAAGTTCTGCAAGAACTGATTTTGGAGCGCTATCCAGTCTACAAAAAAGCGGAGTTTAAGGTGGATGTGAACAACACTTCCAAGACAAAAATTACCAATGAAATCATCCGCGTTCTTGAGCGCAAATAGCTAAAGTACATCACCTAAATTCACATCACCACTTCCGCGTTTGAGGGGTTGAGGCTGGTTCGGAGCAGGCTTCCAACCTGTCATTGTTAGAATCTCAAATGTTGCAAGCACGCCGTCATCAGCCGCAAATTTCTCCGCATAAACCTCAGCCACTCGCGCCATAAAACCCTTGCCCGTAAAGTTCTTTCGCTGCTTCACAAGCGCGTTCGTTTCCCCAATTCCACGCAAAAAACGCATGAGGTGATAGGCGTCATCAAACACAATTTCCACTGGCTCGGTATCCACAACAGGCAATGCAAAGCCCGCGCGTTGCAGCAAAGCCCCCGCATCTTTTACATCAATAAACGGAGATATTCGCGGCGAAATCTCGTTGGGAGTGGCAAGCGCAAAAGCCTCGCGGAGTTCGGGCAAATTATTGCCGCCAAAGAAATTCACCAAGAACAAACCGTCTGGCCGAAGCGCCCGCATAGACTGCGCTAGCACACCGACAATATCATTCACAAAATGCAATTCTAGCGATGATTTTATCATGTCAAACTGCGCTTCAGCTGACGGCAAAACTTCATCAAACCGCGTTGGCACATATACATCTGCAAAATCTCGGCGTACATACTCCAGACGCTCATCCAGCAATCTTTGCGCCTCATCAATCAAGAAATTTCCTTCTCGGTTCGCGCGCTCGGCGTGCAATTTCAGCAAGTTCTTGTCAAAAATTTCAATCGGAGCATTCATCTAAAACTGCGCTTCATACTCTTCCGGCTTGAAGCCCACGAGGATGATTTTCTCGTCTTTTTCTAGAATCGGGCGCATGATTATTGACTGATTCTCAAGCATCAAACCAATTGCCTTTTCGCGGTTCAATTCATCCGCGATCGGCTTACCAATTTTGTTCCAAGTTGGCCCCTTTTGCTTCATCACTTTTTGCCAACCAAGTTGGTCGCACCAATCGTTCAATTTCTGTTCAGAAACACCCAGCTTTTTATAGTTGTGGAAGTCGTACTCCACTCCCTTTTCAGCCAAAAAATCCATCGCTTTTTTCACGGTATTACAGTTCTTTATCGCATACATTTTCATACCCACAAACTGCCAGACAACAACCCCATTTTCAAGCGATATTTTCTTAATAGAATATTTAGAAATTTGACCTAAACTCAAGCCATGGAAGATTATTGGAAGAAATGGATTATTGATAATATTGCAAAAGGCACCTCCACTGAGAGTCTGCTTTTGGCTATGGGGAAAGAAGGGCTAGGCGCGGCAGAATCACAAGCGGCGATTGATGAAGTTCTCGCCTCGCCATATCTTACCTCATTGCAGGAATGCCAAGCAAAGCTCAGAAAGAGAGAGTGGATGTTAGAAACTTTGGACTGGCACCAGCGTCATTTGGAGGGGTACACAAAGCCAAAAAAAGTGCCGCTACCTCCATTCAAAGATTTCCTGCAAGACTATTATTATGCAAATCGCATCGGCATTTTTTCTGGCGCAATCGACCATTGGGGTGCATCAAAATGGGAGATGCAGGACATGGTCGATATCGTTGGCTATGATTCAATTGTTGAGGTTCAAAAAGGACGTGAGAAAGTTGAGGACTATGAGATTCGGAGCGTTAGTCTTAAGAGAGATGTGAAATTTGGCGAGTTCATCGACTTCGTTACGAGCAACGATTCTAGCAATGATATGTATATGACCGCCAATAACCAACCGTTCAAAAACCCTGCGATGGAAAAGCTGATTGACGGGTTTGGTGACATTGGCGATGGCTATTTTGATATGGACAAATTTAAGAATAATGCATTCTTATGGATTGGTCCAAAAGGTGTAATCACCCCACTTCATCACGACCTCACTAACAATTTTTTCGTTCAGGTTAGCGGCAAAAAACTCTATCATCTCATCCCGCCAATGCAAACTCCGCTGATGTATGATAGCAACCATGTTTTCAGCGATATCAACCTGCTGCAATCTGATTTGGATAAATTTCCTGAGTTCAAGAAAGCGAGTGTGATTGAGGTGGAGCTCGACCCAGGCGATTGCCTGTTCATCCCAATTGGCTGCTGGCATCATGTGGTTGGGCTAACACAAAATATCAGCCTTACATTCACAAATCTGAATGTGCAAAACAAGTTTCCAGGCTTTTCAGAAGGCAAATAGATGGCCCTCTGTATTGAGCGCAATACTAACAGCCACCTCGCAATCCCCTGATAAGTGCAAGTTCCCTAAGATCCATAACAGGGAAATAATAGGGCATTCGTTAATCACTTAGGTAAGTAGGCTCTAGAACACTATTCCTCATATTGGCTTGGTAACCAGTATCTTGCGTTTTTTTGAGTGCCATTTTTCACAAGCGCAGATTCTCCGACCAAATCGAGCAGATCTCGAGTTGCAGTTGCAGGTGAAGCCTTAGTGATGTTTTGATCTTTGGACGAGCTCATTCACCCCTGAGAACCATCAACGCCCAACTCAAATATCTTCAGCAAAACTTTTTCCTGCCGCGCATTGATCTTGCCAGTTCCATTTCATGATTGATAAACCCTCTACCTATCGCTCACAACAGCTCATTATATGATCGATAGTAAGCTGTTTTGCGCTCCTTAAGAACCAGAGTCAGCAAAACTTCTGAACCAGCGTAACAATCTCAAGACCTCACTCATAGACTCAGAAACTTCCACTAGACTGAAATTCCCAGAAAACCCTTCTAAACATCACTGAAATTACTACGCACCAAAAACTATGTGGTTGGCTAAACTTCGCATCTGAGAGAATGGACTTGTTTGGGGCGTATAATCATCGTATTTTTCTCTCTCAAACCACATTCTAAAAGATACACTAGCGGCAGCCGCGCAACACTTACCACTCACGCAGAACACGCCAAACTATCACTATACAAAATTGGAATCTTGGCCCACCCGGTAGGAATCGAACCTACAACCTTTGGCTTCGGAAGCCAACACTCTATCCAGTTGAGCTACGGGTGGGTGGCTTCTTGTCTATACGAACTCACCTAAAACTTCAAAGAAAATCCAAACAAAAAGCCCGCAGAAATTTCTTTCCACGGGCGATTCACTATGATCTTTATCTAGGGTTTAAGCCTTGCCAAGCTCTTCAGGATTAAGATCCTTCAAGTCAGAAGGTTTAGAGCCAGACTTATCAGCAGCAGGGTTCACACCCATCTCTTCTAATTTTGCCAAAGCTTTATTCTGGTCAAACACTGGAGTACCCGAACCATTCTCCTGCTCTTTCAGCATGTCGCCGATGTCGGTTCTAGTTCCATCAGTAGGATTAGTCGGTGTCGGCCCTGGAGGCGTCGGCCCTGGGGGCGTCACTGCTGGTGGCTGAACCTCAACTGGTGTCTCAGCATCAGTAGCCGTTCTAGTTCCATCAGTAGGATTAGTCGGCGTCGGCCCTGGAGGCGTCGGTGCTGGAGGCGTCACTGCTGGTGGCTGAACCTCAACTGGTGGCTCAGCATCAGTAGTCGTTCCAGTACCATCAGTAGGACTAGTCGGCGTCGGAGCTGGAGGCGTTGGCGTTAGCGGCGGCGTTACCTCTGGTGGAGGCGTTACCTCTGGTGGAGGCGTTACCTCTGGCGGAGGCGTTACCTCTGGTGGAGGCGTTACCTCTGGTGGAG
>JALZVI010000109.1 GCA_023301015.1 Rickettsiales bacterium
AAACTTATTGCAAAACTACCTATCGGTAGGTAGTGTATATATAGATATTGCAATTTGGTCTGTCAAGGGCTATCTATCATATGGTAGATAGAGCAAGGAAAACTATGGAAAGCAAAGAAGTAGAGATATTGAAAGCGGCAGAGGTAATGATTCGCGAAGGTGGATACAATGCTTTTAGTTTTCGTGAGATTGCTAAAGAGATCGGCATCAAAAGCTCTTCTGTGCATTATCATTTCCCCACCAAGGCAGATTTGGGTGCTGCCATTGCCGAGTATTATACGGATAACTTCCTAAATTACCTTGGCGACCCCAAAGAGCTGGTTGCGCAAGGGAAATCGCCAATTGAAGTCTATATTGCTGCATTTAGAGGTGCTCTTGTCAATGATAAGCGCATGTGTTTATGCGGACTTCTTGGCGCAGAAATTAATAGCTTGCCACCAGAGGTTGCTGCGCAAACCAAAATTTTCTTTGAACGTAATATTGCATGGCTTGCTCAAGCTTATTCTCTTCAAAGCAGTGAGAATGCGAAAGAGCAAGCTATGCACACTCTTGCACTACTTGAGGGCGCGATGATTATGAGCAATGTATTGAAAGACATCGAAGTGTTTGACTCAGCTACAAGCCATAAAATCACACTTATTTAGGAATTCTTATCAAGAAAGCGCTGTAGTCACCATCTGTTGAATGTTTTATATCGCCGCCGTGAACTCTGGCAATTTTTTTGCAAACAGTCAGTCCTGCACCAGTTCCTTCGTAAACTTGGTCTGTATGGAGCTTTCTGAACAGTTGAAATATCCTCTCGCTATGCGCAGCCTCTATACCTATTCCATTATCCTTAACTTCAATTTCCCAGAAGTCTTTGCTTTCACTACAACTGATCTTTATTTGCGAATCTCCGTCTTTATTGCGGAACTTAATGGCGTTCTCAATTAGGTTGAAAAATAAAATATAGAATTGTTTTTCTCGCACCTCTAGGCATGGAAGATTCGAAGTTTTAACATCTATATTATTATCATCTATAGCTTTGCTAAATCGCTCTAGAGTGTTTTTAACCACATCATTGCAATCAACTAAACTGGTTTCTTCCTTGTCTTCTGAGATCCTCGATAATTGCGTAATAGCATTTAGCATCGACTTTAGTTTGTCGTTAGATTTCTCTATGATCGCTATATATTTTTTGTCATTCTCTGTAACCCTATCCCCCAGATTGCCGATCAGGATCTTAGAGAACTCTTCAACATGCCTCATAGGCGCGCTGAAATCATGTGAAATAGCGTAGGCAGTTTCATCAATCTCTTTCTTCAATTCATTAATTTGATCTTCGTGCGAGGTCATTAGTCAGGCTCGCTATTATTCTGTGCAGGAACGCCAATACTAACTTCAAAGTTGTCGAACATTTTGACAATATTCAGCAGTTTTCCAAGCGTTATAGGCTTGATCATATAGTTGCTAGCATCAAGGCCATAGTCCACCAATATATCACGTTCAGATTCTGAGCTGGTTAGTACTATAACTGGCATGGACTTTAATACGTCGTCGTTTTTCATTTCTTTGATAATTTGTTTCCCGTCTTTCTTGGGCAGGTTGATATCAAGCAATACCAAGTCTGGGGTTTTTGCATCTGCATAATCCCCAGCCTTGAGTAAGTATTCCATACCCTTCTCTCCATCATTAACTACCGTAAGAGTGTTGGTGAGCTTGTGCGAACCAAAAGCTTCTTGGGTTAGGAAAACATCACCAATATTGTCTTCTATTAATAGAATCTCTATGGGTCTTGTATTATTTTGCATCTTTATCACTCTTGTTTATTACCTTCTTTGGGATAGTAAAATAGAATTTACTCCCTTTCCCTAGCTCTGATTCAGCCCAGATTTTCCCGCCCATATTGCTGGCGATCTTTCTGCAAATAGCCAATCCAATTCCTGTGCCTGCATACTCTTCTTTAACATGCAGACGCTTGAAGGGCTCGAAAATTTGCTCACAATATTCTTCCTTCATGCCTATGCCATTATCCGTGACACAGAATGTTATTTCCTTCTCTTTTTCCACGGCAGATATCTTTATCTTAGGGATCTCCCCATGCTTTTGATATTTTAATCCGTTGGCAATAAGGTTTTCCACAAGTCTAGAAAATCTTACTGGGTTGCCTATGAACTTTGGTAGCTTATTCACCTTGATAACCGCTTTGCTGGACTTAACTAGGTTATCCAGATTCTCAAGAACATGCTGCAAGATGTTGTTTGAGTCGACCTCAACATATTTCTCCATCTCCTTTCCAAGCTTTGAATACTCCAGCAAGTCGGAAATTAGCTCCTGCATTCTTAGTGCTGATGAGGCTGATATTTTAAGATATTCTTTTGCATCTTTATCAAGCTTATCCGCATGCTTATCTAGCAGTATTTTGTTGAAACTAGTTATCATTCTAACAGGCTCTTGCAGATCATGAGATGCGATATATGCAAATCTTTCTAATTCCTCATTGGAATTTGTAAGCTTCTCAATTAGCTTCTCGCGTTCAGTAACATCTCGACTAATTCCCAAAATAAAACTCT
The DNA here is from genome assembly GCA_023301015.1 of Rickettsiales bacterium. The sequence goes on from JALZVI010000109.1 coordinate 2,553, forward strand.
CATTTTTAGAATCTTCAAATCTAATTTTTAGGGTAAAAAGAGTTTTTGTTTCACCAGTAGGGAAGGTGATGGTTTCCGTTGTTTCGGAGTAGCCTTCTTCAAAGGCTTTTTTATCCATGCCCTGAAACTCTTCAGACTCATCATCAGAGAATCCATCTGCACTTGCGATACCAATTATCCCCTCGCGCTGATCTTCTGGATATAGAGTTAAAAAGGCTTTGTTGGCTTGAATGATATTCAAATTTTTGTCTTTCACAAAAATAAAATCTGGGATGTTGTCTAAGGTTAGGTTAATCAGAGATTTTGATTCTATAAGCTCTTCAGATTTCTTCTTTAGCTGCTTTGCTCTTTGATATGAACTAAGCCCAAAAAACATCGAAAAGCCTACTAATATAGACACCAATGCCCCGCTAATTAATATTATCTCTGGTAAGAATGAATTGTTTCTATCGAAGTAGCTTTTGTTAGGCCTAATATCTAACTGCCAATCGCGGTTGAGCATTTGAAAGCTGTGGCTAGATTCTAAGCCCTGAGTAGAAGCCGCCGCCACATCTCCAGCAAATTCATAAGCCACCTCTTCATCGTCTTTTATAACAAAATCGAACATGCTATTATCTTGATTAAGCAATGTTTCTTTTATAAATATATCGAGATTGTAGATGCCGACGATGAACCCATCAAACCTTCCTTCTACATGAATAGGAACGTAGGCTATCACCGCTTTGTAGCCTTGGATCAAATCAATGGGCTGTGTCACTGTAACATTCTTCTCTGATGACGCTCCTTCTAGTGCCAATTTCCTTGTCTCATCAAAGTCAACGCTAAGACCAAGAGCCTTCTCGTTGCCTTCAATTGGTTCGGCCCATGCAACGTTCATGTCTTTGTCAACCCATACGATAGTGGTCAGAGAGTTGATGTCTTTTAGATAGCTCATTGCATCAAGGGTCCACTCTCCCTTCGGAGTGCCTTTTCTTGCCTCCCATCTATTCGCCATTCTTTTCAGTGCTAATATAGAGTTAGAAAAGTCCTTTTTAATTGGTTCTGTTATTAAATCAGCTCTTTGGTCGAGGTCTTTTCTGAATCCTTTTATTTCATTTTTATTCACAGCCTCCCAAAGAGTTACTGACAATAAAAAGAAGAAAATAGTAACTAAAACAGTGGCCAAGACTTGTGTGCGTTTAAGGTCGTCTTCCGAGCTATATGTTCGAGAAAAAATTATGACGCTTGTGCCGAGTAATAAAAAACCGACTGAAGTATGAACCGCCATCCTAGTTAAGTTAGTCCAGCCATATGTTGCTTCTATATTGGTCACATAGCTAATAAAGGCAATCAAGCCAAGGATGACTACTAATGAGCCCAATATTTTTAATAGAAAATTCTTGTAGTATGTTATGCATGCGAAGCGGGGCAATAACAGTGTTAGACCTACAAAAAAGAAGCATAATGCTGTGTTCGGTGCCATCCTGCCTATATGCGAAGTTTTTGTGCTTAAATGATGATCCATAAGGAGCTGGTCAATGCCAAGATCTTTGCCGCTTATGTATTCAGATAAGGTTAAAGCCCCTACGAGGGAAACAAAAATCCCGAGAAAGAAAGGGGTCTTTGTTTTGCCAAATGTTAGGCAAAGCAACCCAATCCCTGATAGCAAGAAAGAGACGGCTGTATTATATTGCATAGGTGCAAAGCTATCTTGAATTTGAACCAAGCTAGATTCTTTTAAATGCCAACCGAGTATAACTGTCAGGCCCAGTAAAATTACCAAAGCTGACATTGCTCTAACGTAAATAAAAAGTTTGTTATTCATCTTCACCATCACTACCCAACATAGCTTATTTAGCGTTAATAAAATATTAATATTGCGTCGAAATTGTAGGTATATTGAGTAGTTCTCCTCGTTCACTCTCTGGTGCTTTGTGGGGAGGTTGATTTTCCTGCTAATCTCATGGGATAATTAGTAATTGAAATCTAAAACCGAGCCTATAGTTTGGTTTGATGATAAAACTCACATTGATATTTACGGCAGTTATAGCAATCTCAGATCGGAAGAGCACA
>JALZVI010000110.1 GCA_023301015.1 Rickettsiales bacterium
CAAATCACAGCTTTTCCCAGGGAAAATGAGAAAGAAAATGGTCTAGGTGTACCACTCCCAGCAGGCCGCGTGCGCGTGAATCAGCGTGATGATGCCGATGGAAGTTTGGAATTTATTGGCGAGGATATCATTCAACACACGGCCGCGAAAGAGGATGTGCTGGTGAAGCTTGGCAACGCGTTTGACGTGGTTGGCGAGCGCAAGCAGACTGACTTCAAGAGCGATAATTCACGGAAGTTTGTTGAGGAAGAATATGAGATTAAGATCCGCAACCGCAAGAAGCAATCTGTTGAGGTGGTCATTGATGAGAATCTAGGGCGTGGTTCAAACTGGAGTGTTCTTTCTGCTTCGCATAAATGGAAAAAAGAAAACTCCAACAAGCTGCGCTTTGTGGTGAATGTTAAACCTGATGCAGAAGAAGTGATAAAATATCGCGTGAAGTATAGTTGGTAGGCGATGTTTGACGAAACGGAAGATAATAACCAAATTGAGATCAATATGACGCCGACGATTAATGTCGTGTTTTTGCTGCTCATATTTTTCCTCGTGCAAGGTAGCGTGAATAACTCGGAAGTGCTCGAGATTGACGCGCCATTTTCCAGCAGCGGCACAACTGTTTTCTCTGACCCGATCGAGATTTTAGTGAATAAATATGAGCTGATAATCAACTTGGAGCTAGTCGAAGATGACGGACTGCGAGATATTTTGCAGAGTGTTTTGAAGGGCGATCCAAATACGGAAATAATGCTAAAAGCAGATGCGGAGTTAGAGGCAAAGCGGTTGGTAGAAGTGCTGAACAAGGTGCAAGAGGCGGGCGCAAAAAATATATTCATAGTAACGGCGGCAGGTTTTTGATGATGTCTGTAGCTTCCGTGAAAAAACAAGAGTTGAACTCTGCGCTGGTAGCATTGGTGATTCACGCGCTGTTCTTTGCGCTGTTGCTACTTGCCATGAAGATGAATGTGCAAGAAACCGCGAAGCCCCATTTCATAAAATTACGTTTGGGAAGCTCGGAAATTGCGAGCGACAAATTGGCGTTAGAGGAGGTTGCCGAGCAGGAAATTGAGCAACTAGAAGCGCAGGAAATCATTTTGCCCGAGGTTGGCGCTGAAGAGCAAAAACCACAGCTGATAAAGATAAAAAAACCGCATCAAAAAAGAGTCGCAAAAGTTAGTGTTTCTAGTGCAGCTAAGGGCAGTGAGAATGGGAATTCTTCCGCTGGCCGCACAAGTCTGACATATATCGAGAAGCTGCAATATGGCGTGCAGGAGGCCAGTGAAATTCCATCGCAAGCGCGGGCGCAGGGAATAACGGGCAACGCGGTTTTGCGCCTCACCTTTACGCGTTCTGGTGCGGTTGAGGAATATCAGCTGGTGAAAAAAACAGGGCACCCTGTATTGGATAATGCGGCGTTGCAGGTGGGCGAAAATTTGCTGCAAAATTCGTTCCCCGCTATGCCGCAAAATTTTGAACGAGGCCGCAAGCGCGTCACCTATGATTTTCCGATTAGTTATGAATAATATTCCTCTAGCAATTTGCCGCAATTCCATATAAAAAGGGGCTATTATGGATCATTTTAATTATAAAAACGGCGAGCTTTTTGCCGAAGACGTGGCAGTTGCAAAAATTGCCGCAGAAGTTGGAACGCCTTGCTACATATATTCCTCATCAACGCTTTCGCATCACTATAAGGTGATGGAAGCTGCGTTATCTGGCTTGAAAAACTCGCTAATTTGCTTTGCACAAAAATCAAATTCAAATTTTGCAGTTATCAAAACTTTGGCGGCTTTGGGTGCAGGGATGGACGTTGTTTCTGAGGGCGAAATTCGCCGTGCTTTGGCCTGCGGTGTTTCTCCGCAAAAAATCATATTTTCTGGTGTTGGGAAAACGGCGGATGAAATGCGTTTTGCGCTTGAGCAGGATATTTTCCAGTTCAATGTTGAGTCCGCGCCAGAGTTGTTGCAGCTGAACAAAGTTGCCTCCGAAATGAACATGAAAGCGCGCATTGCAATTCGGGTGAACCCTGATGTTGATGCCTCGACTCACGGAAAAATTACGACAGGTTTGAAGACAAGCAAGTTCGGGATTGATATTGACGTTGCTCCAGAAATTTTCGCACAAGCGGCAAGTTTGCCGAATATTGACCTGCAAGGTGTGTCGGTGCATATCGGTTCGCAAATCACAGATTTGAAGCCTTTTGAGCTGGCGTTTATGCGTCTGAAAGAGTTTGTGACAATGCTAGAAGCTGACGGAAATAAGATTAGCACAGTTGATCTTGGCGGCGGTTTAGGGATTCCTTACGAGCTAGGCAAAAACCCACCTGCGCCTGCTGAATATGCAAAAATTGTGGAAAAGGTTTTTGGTGACTTTGAGGGCAAGCTAATTTTTGAACCGGGTCGTGTAATTTCGGGTAATTCTGGAATTTTGGTGAGTGAAGTGATTTTTGTGAAGGAAACCGCAGCGCGCAATTTCCTCATCATCAACGCTGCGATGAATGATCTTATTCGCCCGTCATATTATGACGCGCATCATGATATCATCCCCTTAGTCGAGCCTGCACATGTGAAGCCTGGGGCGGAAACTGAGCGTGAGGAATATGACATTGTCGGCCCTGTTTGCGAAACGGGCGACACGTTTGCGACGTTGCGCAGCATGCCGAAATTGAAAGCGGGCGATCTGCTCGCATTCCGTAGCGCTGGTGCTTATGGCGCGGTGATGGCGGGGACATATAACTCTCGCCAAATTGTGGCTGAGGTGATGGTGAATGGCGATGAATATGCCGTGACAGCTCGCCGCCAGACATATGAAGAAATGTTCGAGCGTGAGGAAATTCCAAGCTGGTTGGAGTAGGGAATTGCAGTTGAAATTTGTGAGTACAAATAGCTTGTACCCCAATTTCGCATTCTGTATAACTAACTCATGAAAAAAATCTTTTTACTGTCGATCTTGTTTGTTACTAGTTCATGCGCTTTTATGGGCTTGAATGGGCGTGAGGAGCAGAAGAGAAGTGCGGAGGTGCGCAAAGAGATAAACGCTTTTGAAACCCCGACAATTGAAAACTCTTTGTATGAAACGGCGTTGAAGGCGCTAGAAAATGGCGAGTATGCTAAGGCTGAGCAATATTTGGTGCAGCTGCATGAAGGTAATCCAGAAAACCCTGATTATGCACAGAAATATGCTGATTTGGGACGAAAAATGGGGCGCTGCAAAGATTCTTTGCGAATTTATGACCAGCTAATTGCGGCCGATGCTGGCAGCTTGGAATATCGTGAAGGCAAGGCTTTGTGCCAGCTTTCAATGGGAGAATATGACGAGGCGGGGCGTGCATTCACTGATATTATGCAAAAAGACTCAACCCGCTGGCGCTCGATTAACGGCGCAGGGCTGATTTTTGTATCACGCAATAAGCTTGCTGAGGCTAATCAATACTTCACTTTAGCGGCGGATGTTAGCGGGCAAGATGCTAGCGTGCTGAACAATCAGGGGCTGACAAAGGCTTTGGTGGGGAATTACACAGATGCAATTGATGTTCTTAAATTGGCCTCTCGCAATGCAGCTGGAACGCCAGAACAGAAGCGCCGTGTGGATTTGAATTTGGCGTTGGTCTATGGTATTTCGGGTGATATTGACGCAGCAAAAAGAGCAGCAGCGCCGCATTTAACTGAGCCGCAGCTGTATAATAATTTGGGAATATATTCCGAACTTGGTAGTCAGCCTGAGCTCGCTAAGACATATCTGAACAAAGCCCTTGCAGTTACAACCGTATATTACGATCGCGCTTGGGAGAATTTAGAGAGAATCGAGGGTAGGTAGTTTTTGATTGTTTCCCCGCTGCGCGCCAAGGCGCTTGCAGACTGAGAACGCTCAAGGCTGCTCCCAAACTTTGTCATCCTCGTGCTTGGCACGATGGTGACATCTCTACTCCGCTTCAATCTGATTTTTTATTTCCTCAACGCTGAAATTTTCTTGTTTTTCAAAGTTTTCATCTGAGTTGGTTTGCGCAAAATTGTCATTGCTGCTTGCCGAATTTTCCATAATAATATGATATAAAGTCATAATAACCCCCGTTATTTCTTATTTAAACAATCATTCCGCCTTTTTATTTGTGCGGAATAGGTTTTTACGCTATAATGGTTAAGTATTTATTAACATCTTTGGGTTATCATTGATGGTAGATAAATATAGCAGATGCCAAGTAGGCACGAAAATTGCAAGGACACAGGTATGGTCGATATATCATTTGGTACATTAGGACAGATTGACGGGAAAACCGTTTTAACTGGTGGGCAGTCAGGCATTGATACTGACGCTCTAATCACGGCATTGTCCGAGACAAGGCGCTTGCCGGCGGTTGCTCTAGAAACGAACATAACCACAAATTTAAGCAAGATCACGGCGTTGAATGACTTTGATTCGAAGCTGCAAGCTTTGCAAACAAGCCTAGATGCCTTGCGTCGTCCCGCTGGTTTTGGTAGCTCGACAACGGATGTGTTCTCATCTCGCTTGGCCTTCCAAACTGCTTCAGACGGCTCAGCAGCGGGAAATTATTTCGGTGTTGTTGCACAAAATGGCGCTGCGATTAGCAGTTATGAGGTGGAGATTACAAATTTGGCTGCGGCCGAAAGTCGCCGTTCAATTGTTTTTGCCGACACCACATCAAGTATTGTCAATGCTTCTGGAGATGAAACAACAGGCTTGCTTTCAGCTGGAACATTTCAGATTAATGGCGTAGATGTGACGGTTAGTGAAGGCGATAATATCAATAATATCTTGGCCAACATCAATTCAAAATCTGATGATACTGGAGTTGAGGCGAGTACGCTGAAAATTGCAGAAGGTGAGTTCCGTTTGATCTTATCTGCTGTTGATACTGGGACGGATAATGCAATCGTTATAACTGATGCGGCAGATTCTGTATTCCTAGGCGGAGATCCTTCGGATATCTTTGTGACCACAACGCCTGCTGAAAATGCAACCATCACAATTGATGGGGATACTATCACACGTCAGTCAAACACTTTCAGTGATGCTATTGACGGGGTAACATTCTCACTTTTCCAAGAAACAGATGATCTTCCCACCGCGCCGACTGTGACGTTGGACATTGGTAAGGACGCCGCTGCCGTTAGTGAGGCAATTATCGCCTTTGTTGATGCGTATAATGAGGTTCGCCTTTTTGAAGGAGCGCAGCGTGAAAGAGGTAGTGACGGAGAGCTAGTTGAAACTGCAGTGCTTAATGACAGCGGTTTGCTGGGTAGTATTTCAGACAGAATAGTTTCTGCTTTGGGCGCAGTTTCGGGTGTTGTAAATCCATTTTCTGCAGGCAGTGAATTGCCGCCAACCAATCTGACTGATTTGGGGATAACATTAGCCGATTTTGATGGCGATGCCGCTAGTGAATTAGCCGCTACGACGAATATCCTAGAGGTTAATGCCACCCTTTTGACTCAGAAGATTGAGAGTAATTTTAGTGATGTGCAAAATATTTTCGGCTTTGGAATTAGCTCATCAAGTGCCAATTTGAACCTGTTTGAAAGAGGGAATATAAACCCTACTGAAGAGTATACTCTAGTTATTGATGAATCAAATTTTGGCTCAGAAGTTCAGCTAACGCATATTGACGGACAGGAGTTGGCGAATCCAGTTACGGACCTGACATATATAATTGGTGGAGTAAATAATGGCTATACGGAATTTGGTAACTCTGGCGAGTTTGTAGAGATTCCAGATATTGATTTTGGAGTGAATGATTTTCTAGTTGAAGCGGAAGCTTATATTGATGATTTCTCAGCTGAAAATATAGTCCTTGGTGGCGGCACAGGTAATAACCCAGTTTTGAGCATCATTGATGCTAGTACTATCAGAGTTACTGCCGCAAATTCAGGCAATACATATGACTTCAATTTGGATGATGCGCTGCAAACAGGTGGGTTCTATGAATTTAGCATAGAAAGAGATGGTGATGATTTAAATTTAGTTATCCAAAATGGTCCTGATGATAATGTTCAGCAAGCAACTCGGTCTATTGTATCCACAGATAGTTTTGAAGTGGGTGTTATTGGCGGAAATGACAGTCCTGCTAGTGGTTCATTTGACGGAAGAATTCGTGATGTGAAGATCACAAATGATGGTGATTTAGCGGGCGATTATCACTTGGATAGAGATTTCAACGATCGTTCTGGGAATAATAACCACGCAACAGCAAGTGGCACTCCAGATCAGCTTAGATCTACAACTAGTACAGTTCAAATTTCTGGAAGTGGGAGCCTTGAAGGCTTGGATGTTTTTTATCGTGGTGAGGGCAATGAAACAGTAGATTTCTCAGATAACCTAGAGGATAATAAGAAGGATTATACGCTGGCCATTGATTCCGTGGAGCGGACTGCGGAAGTTAGCCACATACGCGGCTTTGAACTGGTTGATTCCATAGATTTAACATATTCTGCAGGATTTGCTGGTACTGATTCAATAACTTCTGAAGAAGGGAGTTTGCTTGGTGAGCTAAACTTCATCTACCAAGGCGATGGATCGGAGAGTGTAGATATATCATATAGCCAAGGTTTTGCCGACAGCCTCTATAACTATACTGAGGAGCTCAACACTGGTGGTGATAATTCTACTCAAGGTTTGATTCAAAATGAAATTGAGGCTTTGCGTGGTAGTAATGATAGCATTCAAGAAAGCGTTGATCTGATCGATATTCGGGTTAATAACTTTACGCAAACATTGTTGCTAAGATTTTCAGCCCTAGAAGCTGCGGTTGCCGCTTCTAACAATATTCTCGAGCTTCTTGAAGCGCAGGTGAATGCTACGAATAATAGCTAGAATATCCTTGCAAAACAGCGTGGTTTTAACCATTATGATGGCATGATTGGCCAGCTGAAAGGAATTATTGACCGTGTTGAGGATGACTTCCTCATAATTGACGTTAGCGGAGTGGGGTACGTGGTTTTTTGCTCAGGCAAAACGCTTTCCGCCGTTGGTGAGCAAGGCTCAGCTTCAAAGCTTCTTATAGAAACATATGTACGTGAAGACCAGATAACGCTGTTTGGATTTGCCACAGCGGAGGAAAAGCGTTGGTTCAAGCTGTTGCAAAATGTGCAAGGGGTTGGCGCGAAGGTGGCACTCGGGATTTTGTCAGTTTTTGCTCCTGCTCAGATTTCAAACGTGATTTTAGCGCAAGATAAAGCTGCTTTCAAACCAGTTTCAGGTATTGGGCCAAAGCTTGCTGCGCGCTTGCTGACAGAGCTGAAGGACAAGGTTGGAGTTGTTGAAATTTCTGCACCTGCAGCAGATGGCGGCGCTACTGACGCAAATGCCGCACCACAAGCTGGATCGAAGAATAATGACGCGATTTCGGCGTTGGTGAATTTGGGAATTGCACGGATGGACGCGTTTTTGGTCGTCAACAAGGTTGCCAATGACGATATGGCCGTTGAAGAAATTATCTCCGCAGCCCTCAAAGAGGTGGCGCAATGAGCTTAGTTTCTCCAGAAATTGCAGAAGATGACGTCGCCGAACCAAGCCTGCGCCCGCTGAAACTCGCCGATTTCACAGGGCAAAAAGCGGCATGCGATAATTTGCAAGTGTTCGTGAAAGCGGCGCAGAAGCGTGGTGAAAATCTTGACCATGTGCTGTTCCACGGCCCTCCAGGTTTGGGGAAAACCACATTGGCGCATATTGTTGCCAATGAGCTGGGCGTCGGCTTCCGCTCTACATCCGCTCCTGCATTGACTAAGGCGGGAGATTTGGCGGCGATCCTAACAAATTTGCAGCCTAATGACGTGCTGTTTATCGACGAAATTCATCGCTTGAGCACGCATGTGGAAGAGATCCTATATTCCGCCATGGAAGACTTCCAGCTCGACATCATCATCGGCGAGGGAGTGGCTGCGCGGACGGTGAAGATTGACCTGCCAAAATTCACCCTAGTCGGCGCAACAACCCGTCTAGGCTTGCTTTCCAACCCGCTACGAGATCGCTTCGGAATCCCGCTAAAGCTGGAGTTTTATAGCAAAGCCGAGCTAGAGAAAGTGCTGATGCGCGGTGCGGGGATTTTGAATGTAGAAATTATGCCAGAAGGAGCTTCAGAAATTGCGCTCCGCTCTCGAGGCACGCCCAGAATTGCACTGCGTCTACTCCGCCGCGTGCGTGACTTTGCCGAGGCCGAGGGTGTGCAAATTGACGCAGAGCTTTCGGATATGGCGCTGAAAAGACTGGAGGTTGATTCAACTGGCCTAGACTCGCAAGACCGCAAATATCTGCAATATATCGCCAAGCATTATGATGGCGGCCCTGTTGGGGTGGAAACGATTGCCGCGGGTTTGTCGGAAGAGCGTGATACTCTGGAAGAGACGATTGAGCCGTTCCTCCTTCAGGCAGGCTTCATTCAACGCACTCCGCGCGGACGGATGCTGACCAAAACGGCGTTTGAGCATCTTGGCTTGCCATTCGTGCAAAAAACCGCGCCACAAGATTTATTTGACGAGTAGCACCATGTTTGATGAAGCCTCTCCAAAAAAACCCGCAATGAATTTCACCCCGCTGATAGATATCATCTTTCTGCTTGTAATTTTCTTCATGCTCTCCACCAGCTTCGTCAAGCTGGAGGCGCTGAATATGTCTGTGGTGAAGCCCCCAGAGCAATCTGTTGCGCAACCAACTGGACAATCTGCGGCGCAAAGGGCTGTGCAAGAATTTGCGAATCGCGAGGTGGTTTTGCACGCTGGCGAGCAAGGCTTGAGTGTAAATGGCGAGCTTGTTGAAGAGGCAGCTTTGCAAGCAACGTTGAGCCGTGCAATTGCAGATTCTGCCGAGGGTAATCTCAAGATCAAAGTGGGAAATGGGGTTGCTGTTCAGCGCTTGGTGGAGCTAATTGACGCGGCACAGGTTGCAGGCGCAAAAGACGTGCAAATCGCTGCTGAGTAATGGTTTGCGCATTGTAACAAAAGCTTAACTTGTACTATTTTTTAATAATGTTAATATTGCTTTAGTTAATTAATAAACGAGGTAATCCAAGATGTCTGAAATTAATAATACAAGAGATACGCTATTCCCAACTGGGCATGTGGTTTATACTGTAGATCCAGAAACTAGAGTAGGGACGTTGGAAGTTACTTTTGAAGGTGGTAAAAACCTCCGTATGGATTCTTTGTTAGCTCAATATAAGACAGAAGCTGAGCAGGAAGTCGCAAATTTCCCTAGATTCTCAACATGGTTTGAGGATAATATGAATCTGATTGGCGTTGATACTAGGCAGGTTGATTGGAGTCAGATTGACACTTTGAACATTCAAGGCTCGAATTTTGCAGAACAAATGTCTTTAGGTACTATCCCTTCAGGCAAAACGGTGAATTTGCAAACTGGTGTTAGAAGGGCAGAATATGACGCTCTCAAGCAGCTTAATGTGCTTTCTGGAGATGCTGTTTTTGCAGACCTAGAGACTGGCGCAGCTTTGAATATTGAAGGTGATAGCGTTGCAGGTCGAGTTTTTGAAAATGAAGGTATTCCTCTTGGTAGCAAGCATCAGCTTGTTGTGACTGGAAACGGTACTGTGACAGGTGACTTAGGTAGATATGGTAATAATGTATTTATCGAGGCTGCCGAGGTGGATTTGAAGATAGCTGAGAATGCAGCAAATGCAAAAAAAGGCGCAGACGATAGCAGGGGTTATGCTGAGATTAATGCATTGAAGGCTGCACTTGAAGGTGGATTTGGCCCAGATGAGTTTAAATTTAATATGGAGAAGGCCACCGCATCAACTCCTGCTGAGGGTGAGGCTGAAGGTAAAGCTGGTTCTACTGAGAATAGTGATACTGATAATATGAGTGTTTATAACATTCCTAACGGTTCAACTGCAAAGGTTACAGTGAATGAGTTGGGTTCTTCTGGAACATTTAAGGATGCTGGCTTTGTTGTTGATATTCAGAACGCTGCTGGGCAGAGCCTTGGGCAGTATACGGGTAAGGATGTGAACGCGGTTTTCTTAACCAATGAAAGTGGGCAGACAACAGTTATTGTTCCAGCCAATCTTGGGAATGGTGGCAGTAGAGATTACGATCTTGGTGGAAGTGCTGACAAACGCAGTGCTAGTGTGAGTGAGAAAGATGAGAAGATGCCTGTAAGGTCAGCCACTGAGCTCCCGCCTGTTGAAGGTGCGGCTAAGGGGCAAGGGCTTTAGATACTCACGATTTTTTCAACAATTTCAGCGATATAGCGCTTTCGGTCCTCATTTTTTGCGACTGAGAGCGCTTGAGCTATGCGATGCTCTGGAGAGCCTGGCTCAGGCTTTGAAGGGATTGTGTTATCGGGGAAGAAATATTCAACTTGTAGGCGCATTACCTCAGCGATTTGGAAGAGTTTTTCGGCGCTAATGCGGTTAGTGCCTGTCTCATATTTTTGCAGCTGCTGATAGCTCACATCCATTTTGCTCGCCAGCTTGGTCAAAGAAATATCATTCTTTTTCCGAATTTCTCTTATCTTTTTTCCAAGATCTATATTAAAGTTGTTATTCATACTAATTATCCATTATGGTGTTATATGGGTGTATAATTACACCGCATTGGTGGTTTGTCAACTAAAAAACATCGTTTTGGATGTAAAAATATTATGGCTGAAGAACGGAAAGCTGAGAGAATTGCTAAGATCATTGCCAGAAGCGGCTTTTGCTCGCGGCGCGATGCTGAGAAAATTATAGAAGATGGGCGTGTGCGAGTGAATGGTGAGCGAATTTCTTCGCCGGCGTTGACTTTGCTGGATGAGGAAATTCGGATTGATGGGAAGTTGCTGAAGCGCGGTAATCCACGGAGAGTCTTTGTGTATTATAAGCCTGTCGGTCTTGTTACGACGCATAAGGATGAGAAGGGACGCGAAACAGTGTTCGATAATCTACCGCCAGAGATTCCACGCGTAGTTTCTGTGGGAAGGCTTGATAAGAACTCAGAAGGCTTGCTTTTGCTGACTAACGACGGTGGTTTTGCGCGTGAAATGGAGCTTCCTTCAAGTGGCTTTGAGCGCATTTATAGGGTGCGAGTTTATGGCCAATTGCCGCGTGATAATTTCACATCTCTGAAGCGTGGAGTTGAGGTTGAGGGTGTTAAATATGGCCAAATTGACGTGGTGGTGGAGAAAAAAGCCATAAACTCTTGGCTGCAAGTGACATTGCGCGAGGGCAAGAACCGAGAGATTAGGCGGGTGATGGAGCATTTAGGACTGGAAGTTAGTCGACTGATTCGAGTGAAATATGGTGAGTATGAACTTGGTAATTTGAAGGTTGGAGAAGTTAGGGAGATTGTGGTAAACTAAAGGTTATCAGCCTTGAGCGTTCTCAGTCTGCAAGCCGCAGGCGTAGCGGGGAGAGATTAAAAACTGCAGCCTTGAGCGTTCTCGGTCTGTAAGCCCAAAGGGCGCAACGGGGAGAGATTAAATACTATGAGAATTATAACTGGAAAATATGGTGGAAGGCGCTTGTTTAGTCCGACTGGGAGCAAGGTGCGGCCTACGGGTGATAAGGTGAAGGGCGCGTTGTTCAACATTTTGCACAACCTTGTGGACATTGAAGAATGCACGGTTTTGGACGTGTTTTGTGGCACTGGAAGCCTAGGGATTGAGGCGCTTTCTCGTGGTGCTGTGCATGCTACATTTGTGGATCGAGATCGAGGCTCAGTGGAGGTTACGAAGGGAAATCTGGAGAAGTTGAAGGCTGAAAATGCTGATGTTATTTGCGCCGATGCGGTTGCGCTGCGGCCTGTGGGGCAGAGATATGATTTGGTGTTTATGGATCCGCCATATGACCAGAAGATTTACGCTAAAACGTTGGTGAACCTGCATGATCAGGGGATTTTGGCTGATGAATTTTTCGTGGTCTGGGAAATGGGCGCGAAGGTTGAAGAAACCACGCCAGATTTCTGTGAAATTGTCGACGAGCGCGTTTATGGGAAGAATAAGATAGTGATTTTGCGCAATAAGTGAGCTTTTGAGGCGGTGAGGTTGGGCACACATTAGGCATGCATTTGGCACGCACTTGCCGACATTTGCCGAGGAGTTGCAGACATTTGCTGACATGCATTAGTGGTTGGTGGGCGAATCACTCTGAAATGAGATTTTTTGGGTTGATTTGAAAATCTTGGGCAGTTCTGAAGTTATTTATTATCTGGTCAAATCCCAGAATGATAGAAAGTTCAATCAGCCTTGAGCGCACGAAGTGCTTCCTCGGTCTGCGAGCGCTTTAGCGCGCCGCGGGGAAACAATTCAAAACTAATCAATCCGTTCTGTAACATCGACGCTGCGCATGATTTCTTTTACGTCGATATGGCCTTCTTGGCATTTTGTGGAGGCGTCGTCTAGCATTTGGACGTAGCCGTTTGCGCATAGATATTCGCTCATTTGCTTGCGGGTGGAGTGGGTGGCGATTAGTTCGTCCATTTCTTTATCTACTGGCATAATTTCATGCAGCGCGATACGGCCTTTATAGCCCTTATTTTCGCATGAAGGGCAGCCTATGGCTTTGAATAGCTGTGGCGGATTGGCTGTGTCTACGCCGATAATTCTGCAATCTTCTTCTGTGGCTGTGTATTCTTCCTTGCACTTGCAAAGGCGGCGTGCGAGGCGCTGTGCGATGCCGCAAACCATTGCGCCTGATAGTGTTTCAGGCGATACGCCGATGTCGAACAGGCGTGGAATGATGCCGAGCGCGTCATTTGTATGGAGTGTGGAGAAAACCTTATGCCCTGTCATCGCGGCTTTCACGGCCATATTGGCGGTTACGTCATCGCGGATCTCACCGATGAAGATGATGTCTGGATCTTGGCGCATGAGTGACTTCATCCCGCTGGCAAAACCCATTCCTGAGCCTTCCTTCACGTTGGATTGGCGGATGAGTGAGAGTTGATATTCCACCGGATCTTCGAGTGTCATGATGTTGACTTCGATGGAGTTGATATATTCCAACACCGAATAGAGCGTGGTGGTTTTACCCGAACCTGTAGGGCCTGTAACGATGATGATGCCTTCTGGGCGCTTGAGAAGGCGGCGCAGAAGCTTTGAGTTATGGTCGGTGAAGCCAAGCTTGTCGAATGGCATCAGGGCTTTTTTCTTATCGAGCAAACGCAAAACGATGTTTTCACCCGAAATTGTTGGCTGCGTCGCAACACGGAAATCAACGTCACGGCCAGCGACGTTATAGTTGATGCGCCCATCTTGCGGCAGGCGGGTTTCGGCAATGTTCATGCCTGACATAATTTTCACACGCACGGCAATTGCCATCCAATAGTCTTTGTGGAGTGTGCGCACTTGCACTAGCTGCCCGTCAATACGGTAGCGGAGGCGCAAGAAGGCTCCTTCTGGCTCGAAATGGATGTCAGATGCGCCGCGATGGATTGCATCCACCAGAAAGGCGTTAACGAGGCGCACCATCGGGTTTTGATAGTTATCTTCTTGCCCATCAAGCTGGCTTTTGTCGGTAACTCCTGTCTCAATCTCGCGGATAATTCCACCTACTGAGGTTTCATAGTCATAATATTTCTCGATCAGATCTTGAATGTCTGACTCGGAGCAGAAAATTGGTTTGATTTTGACGGACTTTGGGAAATAGCGACGAACTTGATCCGTGGCGATCACGTTATAAACATCGGCCATCGCCAGAATTACTTTGTTTTTCTCAAGTCCAACAGGCACGACTTTCTGGCGTAACGCTACTTCTTTCGGGATTGTGCGGATTAGGTCGGGGTCGAGCACGGCTTGCTTTGGGTCGAACTTTGCAGTACCTGCGCTTTCGGCCAAAACTTCGCCCAGCGCAGATTCGGTGATGAAGCCCATATCGACCAGAATTGCGCCAACAAGCTTTTTGCTGCCTGATGATTTCTGCTCGCGCAAGGCCACTTCAAGCTGATCGGCAGACACAAGGCCGAGGTCTACTAGCTTGTCGCCAATACGCATTGGTTTTTTGGAAGCGCCGCTCGCGGCTTCTTGTGCTTGCTCTTCTTGCTCGGCGGCATTGATTTCTGCGAATGGATCACGTTCACGTACATGTTTGCTTTTGGCTTCAACTTGTTGCGCAGGATGGCTTTGTGGCGCTTGTGGAACTTGTTGCGTTTGGTCTACAGCTTCATCTGGTTGGGCAATTTCTTCCTCTACTGCTATTTCTTGAGCTGGTGGAGTATGTTGCTGCATTTCGCGATAATCTTCTTTTTGCGCCTCTTCAAATTCTGCTGGAGCTTTTGGTTGTTGCAAAATTGGCGGTAAATCTTCCGCGCCATTGGCAATTTCGCTTGAAATATCGTCCTGACTTTCTTCATCGCTCTCAGCTTCACTATCTCCGCCAAACGCAGAGCCAAAGCTGGATTTCTCTTTCGAGCGTTTCCCGAATGATATATTTTCAAAGGCCATATATCTATTATATAGGGCTAAAAGTTAAGGAATGGTTGATGTGTGGGTGTTTATTTTGTGGGCGAAAGCATTATGCGCCGCGTGTTGAACCAGCTGCTTGCTCAGTAGCAGCAACTTGCACCTCTGTAACTTTCGGAGCTGGGGTGTCATGCGAGCAACTGCAAGGCTTAGCTGTTTCTCTAGCTAGATCTTTGATGTTTTGCGGAAGATCAGCAGCTCTGGCTTGCGCCGGATCTTTTGTTTCTTTTGTTTCTATTGAATCTTTTGTTGCTTCGGAGATTGCGCCAGCTGCAACTGCGTCGGCTAACGAGCTTTGTTGGGGAGT
>JALZVI010000111.1 GCA_023301015.1 Rickettsiales bacterium
AATCACGCCAGTAGACGGCCTAGCATTTGACGCAAAGTTAGATGACGGCTTGCCACACACAGGAAAAGTAGGCAACCTAGGCCAAAGCGCAGTTAGCCCCAACTGCACAAATGGCGATTATACCAGCAGCGCGGCTTACGATACATCTTACACCGATGCCGCATGTGTAATGAAGTTCGCAGCTGAGGAATATTAGAAACTAATTATTCAAACTCAGCAACGATCTCGGTAATACACACATCGCCTTCGGTTAGTATATTATACCTTGAGAGTGTAACGCAGCCAGATGTGAATGCAGCACCAAGAGGAACATTCACATTGCCAGTATAGGGCGCGCCATCATCGAGCTTTGCATCAATTGCAGCTGCCTCAGAAACGCTCGTTCCTCTGCCCGTAAACCTACCATCATTAGCAGAGGATATTTGGTTGTCTGGTGCAATTATCCAATACACATGCTTGTTCAGAGCAGCACCTGTCCAGTTACCAGTTCCAGAAGCGATTGTCCTATAAAAACCATAAAAAGCCGTTTCATCACCAAACGCAGTCGTTGGGTGACCAACGCCAGGCTTGATGCAAACCGCACCAAATGTACAATCGGTATATGCCGTTCCTGTGTATGACGCACCAGTCAAAAAACCACCGAGCGCCAAATGCTCCCACATACTATAAGTCTCAGCACCCGTAAAATCTATAAAGCCATTGCCATCACCTGAGCAAGTCCCTGTTGCTTCGTTTCCTGTGGTACAACTGCTAACAGAGCCGAACATACTTCCTGCTTGAGGGTGATCGCCAGGCAAGCCTTGGAATTTCTCTCTAAAGCCTCTGATCGCAATGTCATACTGCTGAACTTCTCGAATCACTTTCCCAATCTTCGCAGACTCAATCAATGACTGCCCAATCAGTATTCCACCAATGAGCAGACCAATAATTACTAGCACGATGGACAACTCCACCAATGTAAAACCATTTCTTTTCATCTGCAAAGTATAGCTGCAATAACAAAGAAAACAAGTAGCAAGGAATTAAGGCTCAATTATCTGCGAAAGAACAGTCGCCAATCATTTACACTTTATTAAGATGACAAGGATATAATAATAGCATGAAAAATGGCTTCACACTCGTTGAACTATCTATTGTCCTAGTCATCATCGGCCTGCTGATAGGTGGGATTTTGGTTGGGCAATCGCTTATAGGGTCAGCCAAGCTCAGTGCGCAGGTTACCCAACTATCGCAGTTCGACTCTGCATCAATCTTATTTGAATCAAAATACAAAGCTCTTCCTGGTGACTACCCAGCCTTTGGAGAGGGAAATGGCAATGGCGTTATTGACAGGAGAGACAGCGGTAGCACGAGCAAGATTGACGCTTTTCATTCAGAGAACTCTCACTACTGGACGCATCTATTTTTAGGGAAATATGAAATAGCCAATTGGACAGCGGTTATTGCAGCAATCCCTGACGAGAATGTGCCAGCGGCAAAAATGGGCAGCGCCAACTCTTTTGTTGTACCCGTAGGCCACGCCATCAACAACTTCAGCCCAGACCTAAGCAACAAAAGAAATTACTTCATGATCTTCAGCAACGATCAATATTCAAGCAGCGCGCCAATTGCCTTTCGCAACAGCACCTCTGGAACACGAGCATTTAAACCAATCGAACTCCTATCTCTTGACAGAAAACTCGATGATTCACAGGCTAACTCAGGCTCAATCACTGCCGGAAGCATAAATGGCACTTGGCCCAGCGGCGGCGGCCCGTTTCCAAACGTGGAGCTAACCGACTGCAGTAGCGGAGCAGATTATGTAACCGCAAATGACAGCTACAACTGCACACCATTCATCAGAATCGGCGGCCTTTCTGGGAATCCGCTGTAGTTTGAAATACGCTATGGAAAAAGAAGGGAATATACTTTAAAACATATCCTATGCGCAACCAAGTTAAAATCGGCTCAGAGAATAAACTTGTCACCATCGGCGGCAACAACCCACCCGTTGTACAGTCTATGACTAATACTGACACAGCCGACATCCAAAAAACTATTGAGCAAGTTAACCAACTGGCGCAAGCAGGTAGCGAAGTTGTGCGCATCACGGTTAATAACGATGCCGCCGCCCAAGCAGTGGCAGAAATTGCGGCTCACACAAACGTTCCGCTAGTGGGTGACTTTCATTATAACGGCCACACGCTTTTGCAGAACTATCCAGAAATGGCAAAGGCATTGGCGAAATTTCGCATCAACCCTGGCAATGTTGGCTTTGGCGAAAAGCAAGACCCGCAATTCCGTCAGATGATTGAAGCCGCGATTGAATATGACAAGCCAGTTCGCATCGGCGTTAACTGGGGCAGCCTTGACCAAGCAATTGCCACCAAGCTGATGGACGAGATGTCGGACACTCACGCCTCAAATGAGATTCTGCAAGAAGCCATGATAATCTCCGCCCTCACCTCGGCGGAAAAAGCTGAGGAAATTGGCTTAAGCAAAGACAAAATCATCATCTCCTGCAAAACCAGCCGCGCACCAGACCTCATCGCCGTTTACCGCTCACTAGCCAAACGCAACAACTACACATTGCATCTCGGCCTAACCGAAGCTGGCATGGGCGTGAAAGGCATCGCAGCCTCTGCCGCAGCGCTTTCGCCGCTACTACTAGAAGGCATCGGCGATACTATCCGCGTCTCACTA
This sequence comes from Rickettsiales bacterium, assembly GCA_023301015.1. The sequence continues at coordinate 2,683 of JALZVI010000111.1, forward strand.
ACCCCTCACCCCAATGAGCCGCGCACGAAAGAAGTGGAGATCTGCCAAGAGATTTTGCAGTCATTGGGCATCCGCTCATTCAACCCGCAAGTTTCCGCCTGCCCTGGCTGCGGACGCACCACTAGCACCACATTCCAAGAGCTAGCCGACCAGATACATATATATCTACGTGAGAATATGCCGAAATGGCGCGGGAAGTATAAGGGCGTGGAAGATTTGAACGTTGCCGTGATGGGATGCATCGTAAATGGCCCAGGTGAGAGCAAGCATGCGGATATCGGCATTTCATTGCCAGGTAACGGTGAAAATCCTGCTGCGCCAGTGTTTATAGACGGCAAAAAAGCCCTAACCCTTCGCGGAGAAAATATCGCCAGCGAGTTTCAGCAGTTGGTTGAAGAATATATAAGCAACAGATACTCCTAAATAATTAGTAGCAGATTAGACACATCTTTTAGCAAAGGAGCTATAACAGCCCTTTTTATCAAAGATTCAAACACGGCACCCTTGCCAAACGCCTCAAACTTATATGTAATTCAGTCATTAATGTAATGATTAACTGAATTAATGAATTCTTAATGCATTAAATTTATAATGTTAGATAACTTAAAAGGGGCTTAAAAATGAAAAATGAATTTAAAAAAGGTTTTACACTTGTAGAACTATCAATCGTACTAGTTATCATCGGTCTATTGATCGGTGGGATCTTGGTAGGACAATCACTAATTGAATCAGCAAAAATGCAATCATTCATCCGTAAAGTTGGTCAGTATGACGCAGCTGTAGGATTGTTCGACGACAAATTTGGTAACCTTCCAGGTGATAATGGCCTGTTCGGAACTACATGTTCTGGTACTTGTGTTGACGGAGACGGAACTATTAGTAGTACTGCTCTACTTGTTCCAACTCTATTTAACGGTGAAGTTGGTGCGTTTTGGGCAGATCTTGCTGCATCTGGCTTGAAGAACGAGAACGGAAACGGCGGTTCATTTGATGCCATTCGCGATGCTGCAACAACAGCTCCACTTCTAAACACACATCTTCCAGAAGCTGACGTTGGTACAAACACAGGTATTTATGCTTACGGTATTGGCGGCGCAAACTTCTATTACGTTGGTGCTAACACAGCAAACACACTAGCTTTTGACGGTGGTATTAAGCCAGCTGATGCAATTGCTATTGATGCCAAGCTAGATGATGGCTCAGGTTTTGAAGGCGATGTGTTTATCGTAGATAGCGGAGTTACTGCGCTTCCAACAGACAGCGCTAGCGACCTAGGAACAAGTGCTAACATTGATGGCACACCGGGAACAGCAGCATGCTACTCAGCTGTTGATGTTATCAACGCAGCTCTTGATGATGAAGTATGTCAAGTTCGTATCCGTATCGGTTCAGCTACAGGTGTTCTTCAGTAGACTGAGGATTACTTAAATAAAATCAAAAGGCCATTCTTCGGAGTGGCCTTTTTTTTTGAGTTTTTTTGAATCTCTACCCGCCGCGCCTTGAGGCTTGCAGACTGAGAACGCTCAGGGCTGTTATATGG
>JALZVI010000112.1 GCA_023301015.1 Rickettsiales bacterium
TGCCAACGGTTCCGCAGGGGATCGGTGGAATCGAAGAACTCCAGATAGACGGTCTTGGGGCTTGCACTCCCTGACGGTCGTCCGCTGTCCCCGTCATCCTTGGTGAGTTTCATCCGGTCCCGCAGAGTGTGCGCCTTCGCGAAAACACCGGAACTCTTGTTCAAATGCTGCAGCACTTTGGTGAATTCCCCGTCCGTCAGATCCACCCCGTTGAGAGCCTCAAGCTGCGCTTTCAGGTTCGCTAACATCGAAGTCTCATCCGTCACCGCCACCGGGGCGTAGCCCTGCCCGATCAGCTGGGAGACAAGGTTATCTTCGAGGATTTGTTCGGTTTGAGTAAGCATGAGAAGACTAAGCTTTGGTGTAGGCTTGTTGTTCGTGATTTGGAGTGTCTTGGAAAGCTCGCCGGACACGTTGCTCCTTACAAAGTTGGGAGAGATAGTCCTGCCTCAGGGTCCTCTCGCCACGATTCATAATTTTGGCGAGACTCTTGATGGTGATGAAGTGATCTGAGCAGAGCCGAATGATCACCTCCTCAATTTCCGGGCGATCCATCCGCTTTTTTGCTCTCGGTTCCTTTGCCATTTCCTCGAGTTTTTCTAAAAATGCGGGGGTAAGAACTTCAAGTGAATCGACAAAGGGAAGATTGAATTTGGATGAAAGCAGGCGGCCGACCTCGTCGCGACTGGAACCGCTCTTCTTATCGCTAATTGTAGAGCTGCCCTCACTAATTGTAGACCTCGAGCCCTTAGTTGTAGAGCTGACCGGTCCGAAAACATCTTCCGGGAAGGAACGAGGGCACCAGGCAATGTTATGATTCAGTTGGATGGGCATTGGGAGGTGAAGAATCGCTTTAACTTTGGGCGTCAACTAACCTTTTTTCGACAGCTCATCATCAATCCTTTGTCTCTCTCGCTCATTAAGTGTTAAAAACCACGTTTTGAGGTTACTTGAGATGAGAAACCAAGACCCCCCCAGAAGTATCAGAGCACTTACGGAGAGAGAGAGTGCAACAGCGATAGTGTATGGGTTCCTGATGAAGACGGTGACTAGGTGGGATGAAGATGATAGCAAGGAAACTAAAATGCTAAGCTCAAGAAAGCTCGCAAGTTGTTCGAGACTTCGGTAATAACTGCAACTTCGTCCTGCACTCCTTCGAGCCTTAAGATCGTCATCTCTCCAATCCTGCGAATCGAAAACCTCACTCTTCATATGCACCAGAATAAATGTTTTGGTCGAAAGCAGAAAACCAGCAATTGCCAAAAGGCCACCAAGTAGAGCTGTCTGTAGAGAATCCGAATAAAGTGAAGCCTGTCCTTGGCAAAGATTAATCGTGCCAGTTTTATCTAGGCACCAAAATGATACGGCAATAACGAGAATAAGCAGCGAAAGAAGCTTTTTCACTGGATGAAGAAGGATTGAATGTCGGCGTCTCTTTTAAGGTGAGCCTTCATCTGCTTCAAAGGGGCATTGCCTTTCAAAGAGGCGCTTACGTCCGTTAGATCGAGGTCAAGTGATTTAGCAACATTGTCATAGTCATCCTTCTTGAAGCATCCGAAGTCTTGCGCCATTTTGTAAATTACGTCTTCACCGTCTGCACTACGCCCAGAGACCCACACTTGTTCATAGGCGGACGAATTGGTGGTAAGCTGATTTTTGACCTTGGAGACGATGCTCGCAAGCGCAGTTGATTTGAGATCGTAAGCTACTGTCTTCTTAACATATTTAAGCTTGTTACTAGGAATTCCGAATCGGGAATCGGTCGCTTGTGAAACTAATTTGTATTCAACTTTGCTGATTTTCTGCATCGTTCCCAAGAGCTGAGTAAGCGCTTTTTGAGTCATATACTGTTCGGCGGAAAATGGGTCTGATTGCCTCTTATTGATATTCTGATTGTTTGGGAGATTCTCGTAATCGTGGAAGCTCCTCCCAAGAAGTGCTAGGAATTTAGGAAGCGTAACTGACTGATAATAATATTGATAAATCCCCATTCCTGTATCCTCGTTCAGAAGGAAATGATTAAAATCAACTAGTGATGTTCCGTCTTCGAGTTTTTCAGCAGCTACGGTGAGCGAACCATCGGAGTTAGCTAACGTAGTAAAAGTTCGAGCATCTTTCGTTCTTAACAGAACACCGTCGAGAATTTTGACCGTCTGCGTTCCGATTTTAAGCTTACTACGATTAACGGCTATGAGGTATTCCCCGGATGACCCAAAGGGCACGCAGTTTTTCCCAATAAGGTAATCGTTAAAATCGCAAAGTGTTGTCCACGATGGGATATCGACTTTAAATGCGAGGGTTTTAATTAACATGATTTATTTGTTTTATTGAAGGGTCCTACACAAACATCTGCTGGAGGAGTCCACGTTTGAAGGTTTGGATCTCGGTGATCTGGGCGGCGACGCTTTCGATCTTGCGGTCGATGGCGGAAAGGAAATCGGCGATCTTGGTTTGTTCGGGCAGTGACGGAAGTTGAAGGGTGAAAGTTTTATATTCTTCAGCATTGATACCCGGTTGCCCTGATCGCATTGAGTTCACCTTCACCCATTTCCAGTATTCGTGAGTTTGGGTCTGAAGGAATACGAAAGCAGGGTTTGCAACTTCTTCACGAATAGAGAAACGAATCAAGAAGCCAGCGAATGCTAGATTCCCATCAGCGTCATCATACAAGTAGCTTTTGCCGACGCTCGCGCCCGTTCTGGCGAAAACGATATCACCACTTTGTAGTTTGTATTGATCTCCAGCCTCCTCGTCTGGGGATGTAACAGGATCAGGTCGAAACTTGTTAGAGCTCTCATCAATATCGGTGATGCGTATGTATTTTGTCACGCCATCAAACTTGGTGGCGGCGGCGTTCATGCCATACCCGACGGTGTGCGAAACCTCTCCCAGCTCTTTGTCCTCCCAATCGGGGAAGTCGTTGCCGTGGTCGTCTTTGAAGCGGATGGCTTGGGTGAAGAGCTGTTGCATCACGCCTTTCTTGTAGTCCTCCAGCAGGGCTTTCTTT
>JALZVI010000113.1 GCA_023301015.1 Rickettsiales bacterium
AGTACGGTCGCAAGATTAAAACTCAAAGGAATTGACGGGGACCCGCACAAGCGGTGGAGCATGTGGTTTAATTCGAGGCAACGCGAAGAACCTTACCAGGACTTGACATCCTTATCGCGGATTTTGTAATGAAATCTTTCAGTTCGGCTGGATAAGTGACAGGTGCTGCATGGCTGTCGTCAGCTCGTGTCGTGAGATGTTGGGTTAAGTCCCGCAACGAGCGCAACCCCCATCTAGTGTTACCAGCGAGTTATGTCGGGGACTCTCTAGAAACTGCCCGTGACAAGCGGGAGGAAGGCGGGGATGACGTCAAGTCAGCACGGCCCTTACGTCCTGGGCTACACACGTGCTACAATGGTGGTGACAGTGCGCAGCGACCTCGCGAGGGGAAGCTAATCGCTAAAAGCCATCTCAGTTCGGATAGCACTCTGCAACTCGAGTGCTTGAAGTTGGAATCGCTAGTAATCGTAGGTCAGCATACTACGGTGAATACGTTCCCGGGTCTTGTACACACCGCCCGTCACACCATGGGAGTTGGTTTTACCTTAAGTCATTAGTCCAACATGGACGGTGCCCACGGTAAGATCAGCGACTGGGGTGAAGTCGTAACAAGGTAGCCGTAGGGGAACCTGCGGCTGGATTACCTCCTTTAAGAGTATTTTGTGGGTAGGATGATTCGTTCATCTCTTCAAATACAATTACATTTGCAGCACGTCTCCTTCGTTTAGGTTTTTAAAGTAACTTCTCAAATAATAAAAAGCCGCTTCAGTTAATTCTGAAGCGGCTTTTTGCTGTGTATAAATATGTTATTATTGCATTATGAAAAATCCCAGTGAGAAAGATTAGCTAGTAATTAGGCCGCTAATTGCAAAGAGTGGAAAATTAGAATTGCTTGGATCTATAGATTATCTAATAGTTATACCTATGGCTGATGGCAGAATGGGAAGTTTGTTCCTAATTCCTAATAAAGCTCTTGGTGAGGATATGGTGTTTGGACAGGAGTTAATTGAAGCTTAGCTTGAGTATTTAGACGGTGTGGATGTGTCTATTGCATTGAATCTGGATAAAGCAGGTGGTTTGTTTGAGTTAGATATTTTTAGACCTGATTTTTCCGCTTTAATAGAATTCCCAAACCCTGAGTTCTTTTAGAGCAAACCCTTAAATCTCAAGCATTTGCACTTCTCTTTAGCTGTGTGCCTAAAGAGCCTTACTGCGTTTCTCCAGTCTGTGCGCCAATACGAATTATCGGAGTGCATTCGTAACTGTCGTTGGTAACTTCATAAGTTGCGCCAGATGAGCATGTGGCAAGCGGCGTGGCATACATTCCGCCAGAGTTTCCCATAGCTCCTGATAAGATGTCACCTGAATTAGCAAAGCCATCATCCATTTTGCTGTCTAAGGATAGTAATTCAATTGGCTTTGTTGAAGAATTTGTCGAAGTAGTTTGAACGAAATAATACCAGGTGGGTATTGGTGTTTTAGCTTGTGCTGGGTCGAGCAAGACGTAGAAATTACGTGGATTTGCCGCATTTGAAACTCCTATTGAGCTTGATGTTCCAAGTCCTACCGAAGATGCTATATAAAAACTTTCTGATTTCCCTATCTTGGCTTCAGGTACGTTTTTTTCACTTCCTGATGTCGATGCTTTTATGCCAGTGCCGCTACTTCCTGTATAAGTTTGTGGATTAAAATGGTGCCAAAAGTTTGCTATTTCATATGCAAAAATGTCGTTTCTGTTGGCTGCTCCACTCCATTCTATTAGTCCGTCACCATCTCCACCAAATGCAGGGGCATCGCCGGGAAGGTTGCGGTATTTGTCTTTAAACACAGCCACGCCAGCGTCAAATTGTTGAATTTGTGATATTGTAGATGCTAAGCCTGCATTGGCTATCAAGCTTTGCCCGACCAAGATGCCGCCAATTAGCAGTCCTATAATCACCAGGACGATGGATAACTCAACTAATGTAAAACCAGATCTCATGCAGTTAGGATAATTCAAAGGCGTTAATCAACCATTAAAACTCAAGCATTTATTATTCTCTTCGGGGCAGCAATTGTTAGCGTAGGGCTCGTCTTTGCACAGCTTGGCTAGGCAATTTATGAAGTCTCTTTGCGTGCCTAAAGCGGGGACGCGGATGTAGTTTTTTATGCCTACTTCATCTGCGATTTCTTTGAACTCAATATCCAGCTCCACCAATGTTTCAGAATGCTCGGAAACGAATGCAATTGGCGTTATGATTAGGTCAACTTCTTCATCTCCTGCGATTTTGATTTCATCTTCCGTGTTCGGCTTTAGCCATGGGAGAGGGCCAACTTTGCTTTGGTAGCAAACGCGCCAATCTTTGAGTTTCAACGTTTTGGCAACATGTTCTGATGTAGCCTCGATCAAGCGCGGGTAGGGGTCGCCTTTGTCTACGATCTTTTGTGGAAGCCCGTGAGCGGAGAAAAGCACTCTAGCGTTGGGGTGAGCTTTGACGTGCGGGCGGAGTAGTTCTACATGCGCTTTGATGAAGTTTTTCTCGGTTGGATAGCAACAAATTTCGCGCGTTTTTACATCCAGCCCATATTGACGCCAGTCGTGTAGGGCGCTGTCGGTGGTGGTTGTGGAATATTGCGGGTAGAGCGGGAGGAGTATGACTTCATCGGGTGCAAAGGCCTTCACTTGCTCGACGATTTCTTCGCTGAACGGATGCCAGTAACGCATGCTGACAAACACTTTCCAGCCGTTTCCTAGTTCGTCTTCTAGGGCTTTTGCTTGGTCTAGGGTTTGTTCTAGGATGGGCGATTTTCCGCCGATATGGGAGTAGATTTCTTGCGCAGTGCTCTCACGTTTGGAGGATATGAACTTGGCTAAAAGTGTCCTAAACGGTTGCGGGAGGCTGATTATAGCCTTGTCGTTGAACAGGTTGAACAAAAATGGTTTCACGGATTCTGGCTTGTCAGGGCCGCCGAGATTGAATAGGATAACTGCTTTTTTCATGTGTATATCTTTAAGGTTGAGCGGGTTTTATGCAAGCTTAAACTTTGTCATTTTGACATCCATTTGGCATACACCCAGCACACGCGCGCCGACATTTGCGCGAATTTGCCAACAGTTGCTGACATGGAAGTTTTTTGGCTGTTTTATTTATTCAAAAACCCCAGCAACAGGTGCGTGGTCGGATGGTTTTTCCCAGCCTCTTGGGGTGTCTTCTGTTTCGCAAGATTTCAAACAATCGGCTGCTTCGGGTGAGCATAGAAGATGGTCGATGCGGTAGCCTTTGCCATTTTGCCATGCGCCGCCGCGATAGTCCCACCAGCTGAATTGTTGGCGGGCGGGGTGGAGTGCGCGGAATGCGTCGGTTAGGCCGAGGAATTCTAGGGCGCGGAATTTTTCTTGCTCGGCAGGGTGGAAGCAAATGCTGCCTGCTAGGCTGACGGGGTCGTATATGTCGAGATCAGTCGGGGCAACGTTATAGTCAGCGCCGATTACGAGTTTTTCGCCGTAGCTGAGAAGTTCGGTGGCGTGCTTGTGCAGGCGGTCATAGAAACGCATTTTATAGTCAAATTTGTCGCTGCCAAACTCTTGCCCGTTGGGCACGTAAACGCAAGCAACGCGGAAGCCGCCTGTTACGGCCTCAATATATCGTGCTTGTTCGTCGGGGTTTTGGCCGTTTAAGCCTGCGCCATCAAGGCCGCGCTTAACGTCTTCGAGCGGGTGTTTGCTGAGGATCGCGACGCCGTTATAGGTTTTTTGGCCATGAACTGCGACGTTATAGCCGAGATCTTCAATCTCCATATATGGGAAGTTTTCATCGATGCATTTTAGCTCTTGCAGCAACAGCACGTCTGGCGTGAACTCCTGCAAATATTTCTTCAAATGCTCCAAACGAGATTTAACTGAGTTGACGTTCCATGTAACAATTTTCATGGGTTGATAATAGGTTTGTTTTGTTAAATTGGAATGCTTAATTTTCCCGCTGGGGGTGGCGTTGCTTGTGGCTTTTTGATTTCCTCCCCGCTCGCCTACTGGCTCGCAGACTGAGGAATTGCTTCGCAAGCTCAAGACTGGCAAGGCCTGCTGGCCTTGTGAATTCGGAATTATTTGCAGACGATCCGAGTATTTTCGTTTTTGAAAATGCGACGGCAAGGCCATTGAGGCCGCAAGGCTTTAGTGCCGATTGAACGTTATAATTTCCTTAGCGGCCGAAGAGCGTCATTAAAAAACTAGTTCAAGAAATGTTGAACTGCGTATTTGCCGTTTGGAAGTACGATTTGATATGCTTCTTTTGTTTCCGTGTTCACAAACACTGGTGCGCGCAAATTTACGGAAAGTCTAGCGCCGCTTGATGTGTGTTGGATTGAGGCGATTAGCATGATTAGCAGCTCGTCTCCCTTAATTTCAAGCACGGCCTTCATGTCGGCGATGTCTTCTGCAGCAAGGCCTTCGTCAAGAAGATCGTGGGGCATAACTGCGAATGATGTTTCTTCGTCTACCAAAGATTGCATAACTTGGAAGGTTTTTAGTTTCTCAACAGGCATTTTTGCGAGGAAGAATTTTTCTTGCGCTGGCATGCCTAGAAGGCCGTTTGGAAAGTCCAAAACTGAAGGTTCGCTATATTCTACTTCGCCGAATCTTGTAGTGAATTTCATTGCTGTTCCTGAATTTTCCGCTGTTTGTGTGCCCATCATAATACTCTCCTTTTATTATTATATAGTATTTTTTAATTTTTAGTTAAAATAAAAACGTCTTGTTTTTTATCTAATGAAGTCGGTTAGTTTTAGCTGTGATAAAGTTGAAAAAGTCTGGAATGCTGCCTGCAAAATGGTGGTGTTAATGGTAGACTCTGTAACCAAAGAGGGGATGTCTGCGTCTAAATCTGCCGATAGCGATCCCTGCCAGAAGATTTTGAGTTGTTCGTGCTGGCTGTTGGCATTGTCTACTGTTGTGATGTCTAGGTTAACCTTGGCGCGGAGGGTTGAAACACTGGTGATTGCTTTGTTTAGCAAATCTTGGCCAGCTTGTATTGCGCCATCGTCTCCAGAACGCACGCCTTCAAGGGCAGAGCGGATTCCGCTGATTAGGTCTTGCAG
>JALZVI010000114.1 GCA_023301015.1 Rickettsiales bacterium
CCCCATCAAAATACATTTTTCCGCGCGCCCCCGCGACAGCTTTCATTCGAGAAGCAACGGCCGCCTCAGCGAATATCATCTCATCCACCTCTGCAAGCCCGGTGGAAGACAACAACGAAACCCTAGCGTTGAATAAAGTCGCCCTCATTCTTTTTACCTGCCCCTTGGTAAACATATACATAGCGCTATCGTCTACATAATCCATGTAGTTCATAAATAGGTCACCATCAGGAGCGTTATTACAGCTAATTGATGGATATTTAGGTTTTCCGCTATTTGATTTTTTTTGATTTGGAGTGTCGGCAACATTGTCCGATCTCGTACATCCGGGTTTACCACCCCCCCATATGTGGATCAGGTCTAAGTAATGGCCAACCTCATGAGTGCATGTTCTTCCTTTGTTAAAATTAGGATCGTTCTTTTTTCTAATACTAAAGCATTTTACGTCTACCACAGCCCCGTCGCGCCATGAAGCAGCTCCCGGAAAAGTGGCAAATCCCAAAGGTTCCATACTCATGTCGCAAACCCAGATATTTAAATAATCATCGTTTGGCCAAGCAGAAGAACCTGTAGGTGATAATTTCAATTCGCGTTCAATGTAGTCGGTATTATACTCGTCAGCCGGAACTATCGCCTCAGGAAACGTTTTTATTTTCGTTTTGTGACGAATGATTCCGTTGGTAGGCTTCCCAGTCGGACTAACGGTCGCCAATTGGAATTCAATTCGCGGGTCTGAAATCAGTTTTTTGAAATTCTTAGGGGTTTTATTCCTATCAGGGTTTTTAGCTCTAAAGTCCTCATTCAAAATCTCAATTTGTTTCTTTACTTGCGCGTCAGAAACATTTTGGTCGGAAGTATTGTAAACTATATGAACAACCACTGGAATAGTAACAACTCTATTGTCATCTCTTAATCGGCTCCAAGTCCGTTTGCTTTCAATTTGCCTTCGCCTTGAAGCATACCCGAGTTCATTTTTCACGGCATTGAAATGATTGCCCATTACTCCGCAGTTTCTCTCTATTTTCGCCATTCGCGCCTCCTGTCAAAAATAAGTTATCAAATTCCACTTAGTTAATTAGTCTAAAAACTCACTACCATTAATTTATTAACCCAGTGAAAGTGACCAAGCAAATAGATTTACTATTTGAGTGAACCTATTCAATCGCGATCCGACTGTCTCTTTTGAGTGCCTGTTTTAAACGTTTTGTCTTCGAGCACCGTTTCTCCAGTTCCTCCTCCAATCTCTCAAATATAGGCCAATATTTATCTCCATATGTGCTCACAAGCTGCGCTACCGAATGTAACGCAGCTTCGATCTCCTTGTCAGAGACATTTTGGTGTAGGCCCGCCACCGCCGCTGCTTAGTTTGCTCTTTTGCGGGAGCGTGACCAGACCAAGTCTGCTTGACCGTCAGTTTCAAACAATGCTGCCCAGATTGGTGACTTAAAACTAGGATCGTCTAGGAAGACGGCAATATATGGCTGACCATCATCGCCTTGGGCGATTGTATGACGGGCAAAGCCAAGATCACACTCACCAGATTTGACAAAGAAGTCAGGGCTATCTTCGTGTTTTTTGCTTTCATTTGGTGCCAAACTGACCTTACAGTCCATAGTCAGCGTAGATATACGGCCGTCGAATCCATTTTTCGTTTTCTTAAATTGTCCAATAGTTGGCATTAGTTTGTCCTTTCAGGAGGTAGGGGTTAATTTAGTCTTTCTTGGGTAAAGCGAGCGCTTTGCGAGCGCGCTTGAATCCATTGTCTGTAGCTAGAAAACCAGCAATCATAGACGGCACGAGTTCGGCGGGTTTGACTGTCTCGCCATAACTATCCCCGTAAATCCTGGCGTAGTCCTCAAGCATTTGATGAACCTCGGGCTCTAAACTAACTGTCAGCTTTACAGGCGTTAAGTTCGGCAACTTCGCAATGCGCAAAGTGGGTTTGTTTGGGTTAGCCATTAGCGGCCTCCGTTAGACAAATTGTAGGGTGATAGAACGAGGTCCCGATTGACAATCACGCCAAGTCGCCACCCGGGACGGACGCGTAATGTTGGCTTGCGAGAGAGCGAGCGAGTAACGACGCGCTGACCAGCTTGGTTGAAAGTATCTTGTCCGCCGTTACGGATGGCCTCCGCAATCTGGTCTTCGTCATCTGTGCCCAATTCAGCGCCGATAGAGAGAACGGATGAGAGAATAGCGGCCTTGAAAAGACTGCCCGTATGTTGATCTACTTTATCACGCAGCCCTGCCTGACCTGACAAATCAACGCCGGGTAAATTCTCGATGACAAGAGAGGAGCCATCGGGGCGAATAAGCCTATTCCAGACAACAAGAGCCCGAGATTGGCCATCATCAATATCACTATCATAACGTCCAAGAAGCCGCGAACCTTGCGGCAGCAATAGATGCTGACCCGTCGGCGTATCATAAACATTCTCGGTGACTTGGGCGATGACCTGTCCCGGCAAGTCTGAATTCAGGCCTGTAACAAGACTAGCCGGAATAATTGTGCCTGCCATGACCTGATACGGAGATACGGGCGTTCGGAGACTATGCGGATTGTAAATTTCCGCATCAGTCAATTCCGACGCAAAGGGATCATTCGCCTCGCTAATGCTTTGGCCTCCTCCATCTTGAGAAGACGATTGTGGAACCAAACCGTTACCGCCTTGCCCAAACAATGCTGCTAATGCAGCAACTCCGGGATCGGCAAAGGTTGGCGCTGAAGCCTGAGCTG
>JALZVI010000115.1 GCA_023301015.1 Rickettsiales bacterium
AGTTATTTTGCTAGAAAACCTACGGCGTTCAAATCTGGCAAAGATTCATTGAGAAGTTTCTTTTTTCAAAATTTTGATTCTCAAGGATTCAATAATGAGTCAGGATATATTACAGTGAGATTTATTGTGAATTGCAAAGGACAGGCAGGAAGATATATACTGGACCAGGTAGGATTAGATTATCAAGAGAAAAGATTTCCATCAGACTTGACAGATACTCTTCTTGTTCTGACACAGCAACTCCAAGATTGGAGACCTATGCAGTCTTGGGACAACGTATATGACAGTTATCATCATCTCACTTTTAAAATTAATAACGGTGAACTGGAAGAGATTTTACCTTAGTGTATGTTTAGTGTTCTTGCTGAGTTGTGATCAGACCTTAACAAAAGAAACTTATCAGCTCATGGATGCGAATCAGAGGCGAAAACTATCATCTGATTATGTATCACTTGCAAATAGAACCACTCTGGGTTCACCTCAATACATGCAACTGTTAGAAAAAGCGTTAAGGATAAATCCTAAAAACGAAGTAGCTCACATGGACCTGAGTATGCCTTATCTGTATTCTGGCAGATACAAAGAATGGAATTACCACAGTTCTAAAGTTGTAAAACTCAATCCCAAAGAATGGCAAGGATGGAGAGGCTACCACAAGCTGTTTTATTTTAGAGATTATGGAGGTGCACTTTATGACTTAGATGCAACGGACACATTGACGCTTAACAAGACGGATATGGCTCAGAACAAGTCAGTGGATTATCTCCGTGGCTTGTGTTATCTCGGATTGAAAAACAATGAAAAAGCCCTTGAGTATTTCAATATATACATCGATAAAGAAAATGAAAACAACGATGGCAACCGAATAGATATTATGGCTTATGTCTACAAGGCCATAATAGCCAATGACCAGCAAGCATATAAAAAAGCACTAGAGTTGTGCGCAATGGTAAACCCTAAAAAAATTAACGCTGATACTTATTACCAGCAATCCATTGCGCATTTTATGCTTGGTAATATCCAAGAAGCAAGCACGACAATAAATAAATGTAAATCCGCCTATAAAGATGACAATTACAACAAGGCCTTTACATATGAACCCCTTAACCAGCTCTATCTTAATACAATTGAAAAATTAGAAAATGATATCGGTTGTTTTATAGAGCACTAACTTCTTGAAAACACTTTCGATTCTATTATTCAATAACTACAAAATCATGAATACTACTCTCATTTCCTCTCAAATAGCAAAACACATAAGAGAACTCTACTTAGGAACCAATTGGACGGTTTCTAATCTTAAAGAGCACCTATCTGATGTAAGTTGGGATCAAGCTAACAAGTCTATTTATGGTCTGAATTCTATCCTGGCACTTACTTACCACATTCATTATTATCTGTTGGCTCATATAGCATTTATTAAAACTGGAGAACTGAGTTCTCAGGACAAATACAGTTTTGATCACCCTGAAATCACAAGTCAAATTGAATGGGAGAATTATAAACTTAAGTTGTGGGAAGAAGTAGAAATCTATGCGTTATTGATAGAAAAGATGACAGATAAAGAATTAAACAACACATTCAAAGACGAGAAGTATGGCAATTATTATCGCAATCTCAATGGTGTAATAGAGCATGGGCATTACCATCTAGGTCAGATTGTTCTTATTAAAAAGATACTTAAAACCGCATAAGCAAAAAAAAAGCCAGCTATAACTAGCCGGCTATTTAATATTTATATTTTATAATCTATTTCTAAACGGCGAAACTCTCTCCACAGCCACAAGTTCTTGCAGCATTGGGATTATTGAAAAAGAAGCCTTTCCCATTGAGACCACCAGAAAACTCTAATGTTGTATTGCACAGATATAAAAATGATTTTAAGTCTGTTACTACTTTGACGCCATTATCTTCAAACACCTGATCATCTGGAAGATCAGCATCGTCAAAGTCAAGATTGTATGATAATCCCGAACAACCTCCACTGGTTACAGATACTCTTACAAAGTGATTATCCAGACTCATGTCGGACTCCTTCATAAGTTCTACAACCTTGGATTTAGCACTGTCTGCGACAAATAGCATAGTCAGAAAATTTAAGCGTTTACTTATTAATGAGAGAGAGGTTACAACCTCTTAAACATTCTTTGATTTATAGTCCTTTATTGCGCTTTTGATAGCGTCTTCTGCAAGAACTGAACAGTGAATTTTTACCGGCGGTAAAGCTAATTCTTCAACAATAGCCATATTATCTATTGCCATCGCTTCATCTATTGACTTTCCTTTGAGCCACTCAGTAGCTAAAGAAGAAGATGCGATAGCTGATCCACAACCAAATGTTTTGAACTTAGCGTCTTTGATAATATTAGTTTGCTCGTCTACTTCTATCTGTAGTCTCATCACATCACCACATTCAGGTGCTCCTACGAGTCCTGTACCTACAGTTTTACTGCTTTTATCTAGCGTACCTACGTTCTTTGGTGTCTTGAAGTGGTCTAGTAATTTTTGAGAATATGCCATAGCTATTTTGTTTTAGTCTTTTGTAATAACAATTTAATTCTAATTATAGTTCAATAATCATTGAACTCACTTATCTAGTGCTCCGACCATTCTACCTGGCTCAGATCGATACCTTCTTTGTACATTTCCCATATTGGACTTAAGTCTCTCATATGTTGTACACCTTGTGATACCTGTGCTATTGCTAAATCGATCTCTTCTTCTGTCGTAAATCTTCCTAGACTAAATCTAATTGAAGAATGCGCCAAATCATCTCCTAGCCCCAATGCAATCAATACATACGATGGCTCCAAAGAAGCTGATGTACAAGCTGATCCTGAAGAAACACCGATATTCTGGTTAAATGTCATCATAAGACCCTCCCCTTCTACATGCTTGAAAGAGATATTAGTTACATGCGGCATTCTGTGTTCTACATTACCGTTGATATATGTCTCTTCTATCTGACATAGGCCTTTCTCAAGTTTATCTCTCAATCCAGATAACCTTTTAGCATCTGCATCCATTTCAGCTTTAGCTAATTCGGCAGCTTTTCCCATACCTACAATACCTGGTACATTAAGTGTTCCAGATCTCATTCCTCTCTCGTGTCCACCACCATCAATCTGTGACGTAACCTTAACTCTTGGGTTCTTTCTATTTACATACAAAACACCTACGCCTTTAGGGCCATACATTTTGTGACCTGTAAATGCCATTAAGTGTATGCCTAACGCTTTAGGGTCAATAGGAATCTTACCTACAGATTGTGTAGCATCACTCATGAAAAGAACACCTTTCTCAGCACATAATGCCCCAATTTCTTTCATAGGCTGGATAACACCTGTTTCATTGTTGGCATACATTACGGATACCAATATCGTCTTATCTGTTATAGCTGCTGCTATATCTTCAACTTTTACCAGGCCATCTGATTGCACGTCTAGGTAAGTTACCTGACCGCCCATTTTCTCTATTTTCTTACAAGAATCTAGAACGGCTTTATGCTCAGTCTTAAGGGTAATTATATGGTTACCTTTTTTGCTGTACATCTCATATACACCTTTTAGAGCTAGATTATCTGACTCTGTAGCACCAGAAGTAAATATCACTTCTCTTGGATCTGCGTTAATAAGATCAGCAACTTGTTGTCTTGCTTTATCTACACCAGATTCTGCGGCCCAACCAAATGGGTGATTTCTACTGGCTGAGTTACCGTATTTATTATTGAAATATGGTAACATTTCATCAATTACTCTAGGATCTACAGGGGTTGTAGCATTATTATCTAGATAAATGAGTCTATTATCGGTCATGATTGGTATTAATATGAATTAATGCGCAAATATATGTTAATAAAGTGACTATAGCCCTTTATTAATATGTCATAGAACTAACATCCAACTCACAATTAGGTTCTAAAAAAAAATAGCTACTCGATATATCGAATAGCTAAAAATTGTGTTTGAGTATATTCTCACGATTAGTGGAATATTAAATAAAGTTGGTTATGTCTTGTTTAGTAATTTCTAATAATCAAATGATTGATTTTGAACTGCTGCTCTCTGAACGAGTTCTTTGTATTCTCCTGTTGTCAAGCCATCCATACAATAGTCAATTGGGTTAACGGGTTTGTCATTGATTCTCACTTCGTAATGCAGGTGTGGTGCTGTAGAAGTACCCGTGCTACCTATCATTCCTATTTGTTGTCCTTTGGAAACTTTGTCTCCTTGCTTTACGATAACCTCAGACATGTGGGCATATAGCGTTGTATAACCAAATCCATGATCTATAATAACATTATTTCCGTATCCTTTCTTTCTTTTCTGTACACGTTTAATAACACCACGACCTGTCGCCTGAATTGCAGTGCCTTTAGGCGCTGTAAAGTCTATGCCTTTATGGAATTTTTTCACTTTATGTACGGGATGTAATCTTATACCGTAACCAGACATAGCTCTCATACTTCTTACAAGCTTATCCTCTTGAACAGGCTTCATAGAAGGAATAGACATGAGTTTCTTTTCTCTTTGCTTTGCTAATGCGAATATGGTATCGAGGCTATTTCTTTGTATTTCTATCTTTCTCTTAAGCTTTTCTACTTGTGTATTAGCCTCATCAATCAATTCTGCTGATGATTCATAGTTGGAGTAGTATTGATTCTCGCTACCTCCGGTTCCACCATCCCAGATAGATTCATCAATAGGATCTATGCCGAATATGACTCTATGTACTTCTGTATCTTTAGTATGTAAGGCGTTTAATTGGCTAGTGATTGAACCAAAATCTTGCGAGAGTGAATTGAATTGATTTTCCATCTGCGCCATCTCCCTTCTCATCGCCAACTCGTTAGGCGTAGGTATTATAGTATACGCTATGGTATAAAGTCCAAATGCACAGGCCAGTATCAATGTTGAAAATCCTAAAATCTTAAATAATCCTTGCTTCCAGGTTGTAGAAACCTTTTCGTACTGTAATGTCGATGTATTAAATACGTATTTCTCTTTTCTCATGCCTACTTTAGAAGAATTAGAATTATTATTTTTGAGCTTTAAAATTACCTTTCAAGGTAGGAAACACGTTCAATTGGGTTGATTGCGCCGCTAATGTAGCGCTGAGAAAGGGAAATTCAAAATTTATTGTCTTATTAATAGATTTTATATATTTCTTTTTTCAATATGTAAAGCATTCATATACCAACTATTAATAATACGTCTCCTTTGATAATCACTTAATGAGTTATATCGATTTTAACTTATTTGTTTAAACTTAGAAAATGAACTCTTCAGAAATACGTCAAGCATTTTTAGATTATTTCGCTACTAATGGCCACCATGTAGTTCCATCTGCCCCTATTGTGGTTAAAGATGACCCTACACTTATGTTTACCAATGCGGGAATGAATCAATTCAAAGACTTCTTTCTTGGGCATCAAACCCCAAAGTATACTAGAGTCACTGATACACAAAAATGTCTGAGAGTATCTGGGAAGCATAATGATCTCGAAGAAGTAGGTAGAGATTCCTACCACCATACTATGTTTGAGATGTTGGGAAACTGGTCATTTGGTGATTATTTCAAAGAAGAGGCTATTTTCTACGCTTGGGATTTGTTAACTCGCGTTTATGGATTAGAAAAGGAGAGAATCTACATAACTGTCTTTGAAGGAGATCATATAGATAAGACAGAAAAGGATGCTGAAGCCGTAGAATTCTGGAAGAAACATATTCCTGAAGATAGAATCCTATACTGTGACAAAAAGGATAATTTCTGGGAAATGGGTGACGTAGGGCCTTGTGGACCATGTAGTGAGATACACTTTGACATGCGTTCTGATGCCGATAGAGCTAAAAAGCCAGGAGCTGAATTGGTCAACATGGATGATCCTTTGGTTATAGAAATATGGAATCTCGTATTTATACAATACAATAGAAAAGCTGATGGGCTTCTAGAAGACCTTCCTAATAAGCATATTGATACAGGGATGGGTTTTGAGCGATTGTGCATGATAATCCAAGCGCAGAAAGCCAATTACGATTCAGATCTGTTTACCCCATTTATCAAATTACTTGAAAACAAAACTGGCATAACCTATACAGGCGATTACTCTGGCAAATCTATGACCGATATCGCTATGAGAGTTATCACAGATCATATAAGAGCCGTTGCGTTTACAATAGCTGATGGTGAGCTACCGAGTAATACTGGAGCTGGCTATGTCATAAGACGTATCCTTAGAAGAGCTGTGAGATACATCTATTCTTTCCTCAATATTCAAGAGCCATTCTTCCATACGCTTGTACCTATTCTGGCAAATCAATTCTCAGATATATTTCCTGAGCTCAAATCTCAAGAAGCATTTGTAACTAAAGTTATTCTAGAAGAAGAGAAGTCATTCCTGAGAACACTAGAAGAAGGTCTGCGTAGATTAGAAGCTCTTAAGGTTGATGATGGCACATTGAGTGGTAAAGATGCGTTTGAGTTATATGACACCTATGGATTTCCATTTGATCTGACAAGACTCGTAGCCGAAGAAAAAGGATGGAGAGTAGATGAGAAGGGATTTGAAGCGGCATTGTCAGCTCAGAAAGAAAGAGGAAGAGCAGATGCTACCAAAGAAACCGGAGACTGGATGGTTGTGCACGAAGGTACTGAGACAGACTTTGTTGGTTACGATGAACACAGCGCAACAGATATAAAAGCGTTGAAATATAGAGTGATAAAAGAGAAAGGAACTTCATTCAATCAACTTATACTAAACAAGACACCATTCTATCCTGAAGGTGGTGGACAAGTTGGTGACACTGGAGAGCTTACGATAGGAGGAAAAGAAATAAAGGTATTAGATACCAAAAAAGAAAACAATGTCATCGTACATTATATCGAAAGCATTCCATCAGATCTTAAAGCTTCCATCTCTGCTAAAATAAATTCTGAAAACAGGTCACTTACCGAAAATAATCACAGTGCTACCCACCTTATGCATGCCGCACTGAGAGAAGTGCTAGGAACGCATGTCAAACAAAAAGGATCTCTCGTAAAACCAGAATTATTAAGATTTGATTTTTCTCATTTTGAAAAACTATCAGAAGAGGAAATCCTCAAAGTAGAGAAATTAGTCAACCAAAAAATAAGAGCCAACATAGCACTGCAAGAAGACAGATCTATTCCAATAGATCAAGCTAAAGAAGCTGGTGCCATGATGTTATTCGGCGAGAAATATGGAGATAGTGTACGCATGATAACATTTGACAAATCGTACTCAAGAGAATTGTGTGGCGGTTGTCACGTGGATAATACGGGACAGATCGGTGGTTTTAAAATAGTTTCTGAATCAGGCATAGCTGCTGGCGTAAGAAGAATCACAGCCGTAACTGCTGAAGCTTATGAAGCATACCTTACTGAAAAATTGAATCAGCTCACTACGATAGGTGCACTATTCAAAAACCAAAACGACATCGTCGCTTCTGTAACAGCATTAGACGAAGAGAACAAAGCGCTTAAAAAACAAATAGATAAACTCGTAAGTGCACAAGCCAGCAACATCAAGGGAGATCTTAGTAAAGCTGTAGCTCCTCATAATGGATTTAATTTCTTAGCTCAGAAAGTAAACATCAACGATAGTGCCGCTGTAAAAACGTTACTCTTCAATCTTGAAAAAGAAAGTGGTAGCGGCGTCTATGCACTTGGATTTGAGTCTAATGAAAAAGCACAGATCATGATCATCATCAGTAAAGACTTAGTTGAATCTAAGGGTTACAAAGCGGGTGACCTCATAAGAGCTATCGCTAAAGACATCAATGGTGGTGGCGGTGGTCAAGCCTTTTTTGCTTCGGCTGGTGGTAGTAATGTCGCAGGTATAGAAACAGCATTAGGTAAGATTCAAGACTTATTGGTTTAACAATATTTAAAACTCTTAACATGAAGCATTTCTTTATTTTTCTTGTTGTTATTTTTGCGCTCTTTTTCATGGCCGGAGAGAGTATGAGTAAAAGGGATATCCCTATTATTGAAGAAATTAAGAACAATGTTGCTGCCTATGTGGTAACGAAGCTCATTACTTCTTTTCTCACAGGATTGTTAACATTTGTTATTTTGAAAATCTTTGGAATAGAGATGGCACTTATGTTTGCTGTACTTACATTCTTTTTTAACTTCATTCCAAATATTGGCTCTTTGATTGCCATTCTTATTCCTATTCCGATCATCTTTTTACAGTATGGTTTTTCTTTCCCACTTTTTCTGTGCGTGACTGCTTTATTGATTGTGCAAACACTTATTGGAAATGTTCTAGAGCCTAAGATACAAGGTGATTCGATGGGGCTTCACCCCGTGACAGTTCTTTTTTGTTTAACTTTTTGGGGTTTTATTTGGGGAGTGCCAGGAATGTTTCTTTCTGTTCCTATTACTGCAAGTATGAAAATCATTTTTGCCAAATTTACTGTAACAAAATCTTTTTCTGATTTACTTGCAGGGAATCTCGATAGCCTAAAATCTAAGACAGCTTAGCTAGACTCTTTTTCATTCTTGCCACTGCCTCTAAAAGTTTTTCATCAGAGGTAGCATAAGAGATGCGAATATTATGAGGGCAACCAAAAGAGTCCCCAGCAGTTGTCGCAACAAGAGCATCTGCAAGTAAATACATAGAAACATCATCAGCAGTCTCTATCTTAAAGCCTGGCGTTGATTTACCAAAAAAGTGACTGACATCAGGAAAAAGGTAGAAAGCTCCAGAGGGTTTATTAACCTTCAAGCCAGGAATATCTTGCATTGCTTTAATAAGTAGATCTCTTCTACGTTTAAAGATATTTTTCATCTCAATGACACAACTAGGATCTGCACTAACAGCAGCTTTAGTTGCCATCTGGCCTATGGTATTGGCACCAGAAGTAAATTGTCCCTGTAGTTTTGTACAAGCTTTCGCAACATGAAGAGGTGCTCCTATATAGCCTATTCTCCAACCAGTCATAGCAAAACCTTTAGCAACACCATTAACCGTTATAACTTGCTCTTTAAGACTCTCAATTTGTCCGATACTAAAGTTCTCACCTTCAAAATTGATATGCTCATAAATTTCATCAGATATAATATAGCAGTTTGGAAAATCACTAAAAACTTCTGCCAGAGCAGTCAGTTCCACTTCGCTATAAATTGAACCTGATGGATTACAAGGGTTACTGAAGATAAAAACTTTAGTTTTTTCTGAGAGAGCTTCTCTCAACTGCTTTGGGTTTATTTTGAAATCATTTTCTATGTCTGTTTTAATCTCCACACATTTGGCTTTTGCAAAGCTGGCCATCGCTTTATAACTCACCCAATAAGGAGCCGGCAGGATAACCTCCTCTCCAGGATTAACGAGTGCTAGAAAAAGATTCATTAGAGACTGCTTCGCCCCAGTGGAGATGACAATTTGATCTACACTGTAATCAAGCCCGTTATCTCTTTTAAACTTCTCACTTATAGCCGCTCTCACATCTTTATAACCAGGAACAGGAGGATAATGAGTCAGATTATCTTTGATAGCAGCATGAGCAGCTTCTTTAATAAATTCGGGTGTATCAAAGTCAGGCTCACCAAGACTCAAGCTAATAATATCCTTACCTTGATCTTTAAGATCCCATGCTAAATTGGCCATCTTAAGCGTGGCTGACTCTTCCATCTCTATAATTCGATCAGCAATCTTACTCATTTTTCATCCTTCATTCCTATAAACTAAATCACTAAAAAAAGTTGTTTCTTCATTAAAATAAAAATTACTCTCCCATACTTTACTACTCACATTGGTAAAGTAGCTTTTCATTTTTTTAAAATAAAAATCTCGTGGGCGTTTAAGAGCAAAGCGATCATAAAAATCGAGATCACTCACCTGCTTTCCTAATTCTTTATCTGTTGGGACCGTTAAATATAAATATTTAACTCTTCTGCTCAAAATAGGAATAATAAAATCTAGTTGTTCATTTGTTAAGTACTGAAATACAGATGTACAAATACCTAGATCATACTGATTTTGACCAGAATCAGATCTCTGACACCACTGTTCAAGAGACTCCTGGTAAAGTTTTAAGTTCGTTGATTCAACAGGCTTTAGTTTTCGCTTGGAAGCTTTCTTAAATGCAAAACTTGAAGGTTCAATACCGCATGCTTTAAAAGGTATAAAAGTTTTTAAGACTTTTTGAAAAAGATATCCATACCCGAAACCAAAATCGATAACGCTAGAAATATCAATATGTTCCAGCTCAAATACAGCTTTCATATAATTTACATGTTGTTTTGCATTTCCAATACAATCCATCGTATTAGGCTCTGAATAGTTTTCATTCCAATAATCTTTTCCAAAACCACTCATAAATTAATATATAGTCGTTATAATGGGACAATGATCACTAACTTGTTCATAGCTAATTCCCAGCTCACTTTCTGAGGCCCTAGAGCAAGCAAGCTTAGCACAGTGAGTTCCAACAGTTGTTATTGTTTTTGTTTTACCAAGAAAACTCTTTGGTACGACAATATGATCAAGAATAGAGCTCTCTTCAATATTGTCACTCCTATCTAGACCACTCCAATATGAGCTACATGAGATTTGATCAGAAGTTGTTGTCATGTTTGTGTCACTTAGCAGCCGACTAAAGTTTTTATAGTCAGAGTCTCTAAGATCAAAGCCAGTTGTATTAAAATCTCCCATAAGGATGATATTTTTTACTTTATCGGCCCTAAATTCATCGACGATTTGCTTAAGTTTTCTATACTGAACTCTTCTTCTACTATAGCTTCTTAAACTTCCCCCAGCTTTCAAATGAACTCCCATCATGACAAACTTCTCTCGAGTTTGAATATCCCTAAAAACACCAACAAGAGCCGGTCTCAAGCTATGACAACCGAGAGAGGACTGAGAGTTCACTACATCACTCACTCTATCATCATCATAGAAACTCTCGATCAAAAATTTCTTTGTATTATAAATGAAAGCAATTTTTTGTTTACCAGCACCACCGCAATCACTTGCAATAACTTTGAAATTAGGGAAATTTTTCTTAATCAATTTCTTAAATGAAGCGACATTCACTATTTCTTGAACTGTCAGAAAATCAAAGTCGAGATTTTTAAGAATTTGTGTGAGTTCTTTTTTATTGGTCATGCCTGGAGAGGCATCAAAAGTTTTAATATTATAAGTTCCTATTTTTAGGCTTGCTAGGGCCGAAAATACTATAAAGTTAAAACAAAAAAATCTAGCTAGGTGTTTCACATTTCCTTCCTTGAAAAAGTACACTAGACAATAGTATAGGAAATAAATGAGTTATCCAAATAGCAGTGAGTTAGAAAATTGTTAATATAAGCCGAGCGAAACGCTCGGATGAGTTTTAATTATTACAGCGTTCAAATTGCTTATAAAGATAAAGATTAGATGCTTTTATATGTTCTTTCATTTTTGAATACAAATCTTTGTCTTGATAAATACTTCCAAGAAATGAGCAAAGCAGAGTTTTACCCAGCTCTCGTGAAACACTAGACTCTTCTACCTCGCCTAGAGAGCTAGCTGCGCTATCTCCATATCCAAGAGAGCTCGTTTTAGGCTTCCAACTCATGATGTCGTATTTAGTATCTCTAGGCCATCCCATAAAATGCTCTTCATAATATAAAATGACTTCTTTGCCTTCATAAGCGTAGAGCTCTTCTCCTAATTCATCACTACTAACAGAGAAGTAAGTTGTAAGTTTATCTCCACTTCCTTCATCAATTGTTCCTTCCCAAGTCTTAGTAAAGTAGAATTTTCCCTTTTTACTAATTTTAGTGAGATTACCAACTCTTTTTCCCGAGGAGACAGGAAATTCATAAAGGACCCAAAAGGTACAAAAAATAAGAGTTATAAGAACAATAGGTGTAAGTATTTTCCATTTCCACGATTTCAAATGAGGCTCCTGTTAGATCTAAGCTCCAGCAATACTCATATTTTCAAAACGAAGAGCTGGGGCAAAAAAGCTTTTATCACTAGTTGCGTGAATCGTATCACCAATCTGACCTATCTCCAAAAGCATTTTATGAAAATTTCCTGAAATCGTAACGCCTCTCACCGGCTTAACCTTCACTCCATCTTTCACTAAATAACCAGATGCTCCAAAAGAAAAATCTCCAGAGATGGCATTGGCGCCACTATGGAGGCCACTAAGTTCATGAATTTCAAAGTACTCACCACTGTGTATTTCTTTATCTGAAATATCTCCAGCGCTGATCACGCGCGTACTCCCAGAAACTCCAAGAGGAGACTTTGCTCCTCTTGCACCGTGTGCAGTGGGAGCGACTCCAAAATAGCTGGCCGTTGCTGTATTATGATAAAAACTTTTTAAAACACCATTTTCAACTAAAGTTAGGTCTTTATGTGCCCTACCCTCAGCGTCGAAATAAGACTTAAAAAAAGAATCTTTATAATGCGGAATATCTGAAATTGTTATTTTTTCATTCATAACAAGCTTATTTAATTTCTCAGCAAAAGGATTAATTTTTTCCATAGCAGATTTAGCTGAAAAAATATTTGTGAAAGAATTAAAGACGCTGTTAAAAAGATCTGTCTTAAAGATAACATCGTACTTTCCAGTCTTTAGAGGTTTTCCATCAAGCCATTTCTCTGCATGAAAAAGACTTTCTTCAATACATTTACTAGCATCTAAATCTTTAAAACTCCGTGCCATTGAAGAGTGGTAGTGCATAGCACTTTTACTCCCCTCATTCATAAGTGCAGAGGTGTAGCACGATTGGTAATATTCACTACCAAAAGTGTAAGTATTAAGGTTGTTCATATAATGTTTTTCAAAAGAAGACTCACCATAGCCGTTATAAGGAGTTGCTGTGACTCTAGAGTCACGTTTTTTAACTTCTGATTCTAATCTTAAGCAAAAAGCGACTTTGTCATCAATTGAGACATTATCTGATTTGAATTCTGACTCTTTTATGATTTCAGTATCCTTAACTAAAATCTTCTCATAAGGATTCTCAACAGAGTTTTCAGCATTTTCAACTGCTGACTTTGCAGCTTGTTTAAGAGAATCAAGATCTGTACTTTCTGTATAGGAGAGACCAACTCTATTATCTTTAATTGCTCTAAGCCCCATCACCTGAGATCCGGAAACTTGATACTTATCAATGTCCCCTTTTTGAGCACTTAGTGAAAAACTCTCGCCTTTTGAGAGAATGACATCGCACTCACTCGCTCCTGCATCAAGGGCAAGATTAATAAGGGTTTGCATTGATTTTTTTAGCTCTTCTCTCATTACGCTCTCCCCCCAACTAAAATATTATCGACCTTAATAGCGGCTTGGCCTACTGTAGTAGGAATACCTCCACTAACAGATCCGCACATTCCAGCAGCAAGATCAAAATTATTTCCAACCATACTTATATTCTTTAAAATATCTTCTCCCTTACCTATAAGAGTTGCACCTTTAACAGCGTCAGATATTTTCCCACCTTTTACTAAATAGCCTTCAGAAATTGAGAAATTAAACTCTCCTGTTCCAGGATTAACAGAGCCGCCTCCCATAGATTTGGCATAAATCCCATCCCCCATTGAATCTAGCAATTGAGATAAATCATATTTACCAGGTTCAATAAAAGTATTTCTCATCCGTGATGCAGGTGCGTACTTATATGACTCTCTTCTTCCAGAGCCTGTTCTTGGATGGCCTGTTTTAATTTCTCCCATTTTATCACAGAGAAAATTAGTAAGAATACCGTCTTTAATAAGCTGGGTTCTTTGAGTTGGCATCCCTTCATCATCAATTGAGAGACTTCCCCAGAAATCATCCATTGTTCCGTCGTCCACAGCACTTACAGCACTATTAGCAATTTGTTCATTTTTTCTATCCCAAAAAACTGATGCTTTCTTTTGAACTGATGTTGTCTCAAGCGAGTGGCCACATGCTTCGTGAAAAATGACTCCTCCAAAACCGTTATCAATAACGACTGGCATCTGCCCTGCTGGACACGGCTTTGCTTTTAAAACAGTCAGAGCTTGCTTTGCTGTATAGTCTGCAATCCAATCAAAATCTTGGCCCTCAACAAAAGAATATCCCCCTCTTGCTCCTGGACTCCAGGATCCAACTGCCTGATCACTTCCATCTTTTGCAATAGCACTCGTTGCAAAGCGAACATAAGGCCTTTCATCAATCGCGTGTAAGCCTTCACTATTAAATATTTCAACTGTCTGTTGCCTGAGAAGTAAATTAATATTTACTTGGCTAATATGTTCTGAGTGAGCTCTCACTTTTGCATCTAGATCCTTCATATGTTTGATCTTTTGATCAAGTGAAGTGTCTGTTTGTTTAAGTGAAGATATTTCTTTGAAATTTTTATCCGTGAAGCTCATCTGAGCAATTGTTTTAACTTCTTTTTTATTTTGAGCACTTAGTTTTCGTGTAAGACTTATGAGCTCTTCTTTATTAGAAGAGTTGGTATAACCATAGAGAGCT
>JALZVI010000116.1 GCA_023301015.1 Rickettsiales bacterium
CCCGGCCATTCATATGACTGCAACGCTGAAATCACTTCGTCAGCTAGCTTTTTGCGCGGCTTTGCGGCAATGCGGCTGAATGACTCTAAGAAATATTCCGACAAAGCAGCAATGTCATCACGCCTGTCTTTCAAGCTTGGCATTTCCACATTCACCACATTTAGGCGGTAATATAAGTCGCCCTTAAAGCGCCCTTCCTCAACCTCTTTTTCCATGTCTCTTGAAGTGGTTGAAATGATCCGACAATCAATGTCATAGGCCTTTTCGCTACCTAAGCGCTGGAACTTGTTTTTCGCCAGCGCTTTGAGCAGCTTGCCCTGAATTTCCTCAGAGAAAGATGTTATTTCGTCAAACACCAATGTTCCGCCACGTGCTTTTTCAAAGACGCTTTGCTTCGCCGTTTCTGAACCAAAAGTTGCTTCTTGTTCAACACCGCGTCCAAAAATCTCTGCCTCAATCTCCCCATCAGAGAAATTCGCAGGGCTAAATGTGATTAGCGGTCGATCTTTGCGGTCTGAATGACTGTGAACATAGCGTGCAAAATGCTTTTTGCCCGATCCAGTTCCACCTTGAATGAATATACGCGAGTTTGTCTCAGCATATTTCTCCACAACGCCCATCAAGCTACTCACAGCAGAAGACTTGCCAATAAACTCATCATCAGCAACCACCTTGGCTTGCAGCTGAGCATTTTGGCTTTGCAACTCTGCACGCTCAATTGCTTTCTCGCAAGACATCGTCAAGCGCTCTTCCTTAAACGGCTTTTCAATAAAGTCATAAGCGCCCATCTGAATAGAGCTTACAGCTGTTTCAATATTCCCATGCCCCGAGATCATCATCACTGGCAGGTCAGGATATTTCTGACGTACAATTTCCAAAATCCCAAGCCCGTCAAGCTGGCTGCCTTCAAGCCAAATATCGAGCAAAAGAAGTGACGGCTGGCGCTCCGCAAGCTCGCTCAGAGCCTCTAAGCTGCCATGTACATAGCGGGTCTTATAGCCCTCATCTTGCATGATATCCGCGATCAATTTGCAAATATCAACCTCATCGTCAACAATCAATATCTCGTGGTTATTTGGGTTTATTGTCATAATAGGTACCATATGTTGTTATGTAACAAATTTACTACGTGATAGAATTGCAACAGCGGATGCGATTGTCAAGAGGTTTCTGTAACAAAAGTTTAACATGGAAATTTGGCTTAAATACTGCTATTATGTGGCATATTATTACATTAGTAACAATTAGTTAACAAAGTTTAGTTATAATGATACCATGGTTAGTATAGCACCAAATGTTCAAGAAGCAGTTCAAGCGCAAACAGCGCGGGATTCGATGCTGGCTAGAATACAAGGCCAGAGCCAATCATTCAACCTCGCCCAAGTTTCAAGCGCCACAGAAGTTGGTGCAGACGCTAGCGAAGGCTTCAGCAATGACTTTGACTTTGCAGCGTATGGCCGCGATAAGGATTTAGAAACTGGCGCTAATGATGGCTACACAGCAGATATAGGCCGCGAAATGGCAGTTGAGCAACAGCCGAGCATGGCGATGGGAATAGACCTAGACAAGCTAGGACAATTGCAAGCAATGGGGGTTCCTAACGAAGTTATTATGAACTCACGCGGGCAGATCAACGAAATGTCAGTACAAGAGATGGCTGACAACTTCCGTGATTCAGGAGAAATTAGCCAAGAAGCAGCTGCAGCCAAAGACGTACAAACAGATCAGATGCAAGAACTTGCAGCGCAATTCCAAAAGTCTATGGCAATGGGAAGCGGCGAAACGGCGCAAGATGGCATTTCTGCTAGCATGGCAGGACTCGGGCAAAGTGCGGGAATGGCCAGAGCAATGTTGGGCTAAACCTCATTCGCACTTGAAATAACCGCCGCCACATGCAATAATCACCACATGACAATCCTAAAGATCATAACCGCACCAGACCCTCGGTTGAAAATGGCAGCAAAGCCAGTTGACGCGGTTGACGGCGAGTTGCGCGCATTTCTCGATGACCTGCTTGAAACCATGTATGACTCGAAAGGCATTGGCCTCGCCGCCACACAAGTTGGCGATTTGCGCCGCGTTTTGGTTATGGACGTCACACAAACATCAGACGAGGAAGGCAACAACATCAAAGGCGAGCCGATATTTATGGTTAACCCAGAGATTTCTGAGATATCCGACGAAATGAGCAGCTATCAAGAAGGCTGCCTTAGCTTCCCTGGGCAATACGCAGAAGTTAAGCGCCCAAAATCTGCCAAAATCACATTTCTTGACTATGACGGGAAGAGCCAAGAATTTGAAGCCGACGAACTTCTCGCAACCTGCGTTCAGCATGAAATTGACCACCTAGACGGAAAAACATTTGTTGACCATATCTCCAAGCTTAAGCGCGATATGATCATTCGCCGCCTGCAAAAGCTGAAAAAACTAGGTGAATAGCTGCACAAGCGTTGAAAAAATCTTAAAAAACTGACGGTTTTGCAAAGTTTTCCTTTTACAACACAGCGGCGACCTATAAAATGGCAAGGTAATTATATAGCTTACCAACGGAGATCATTGGATGTTTTCAAGAAAAACTTACCTCGCATTATCACTAACAACTGCACTTGTTGCGGCCTCACAGCCGGGAATTGTGCAAGCGACAGACGCATCCTTTGGAAGCCAAATTGTTGATGCCACCGAAGCTGGCAGCTCAGAACAGGTGCTGAACCTGCTTGAGCGCGGCATAAACCCAAATGAACGTGGTCAGTTCGGCACTTCCGCCCTCCTCCGCGCAGCAAATTCTGGCAACTTGGAAATTGCAAAAACTCTAATCAAGCATGGCGCGAACCCAAATGTTTCGGATCTTGGTGGAGCAACAGCTTTGCACATCGCCGCGCGCAAAGGCCATTACACAATAGCCAAGCTGCTAATTCAAAACAAAGCCAAGGTTAGCCTCGCAGACAAACAAGGCAACACTGCCTTGATTTTAGCCTCAATCCACGGCAACGAAATCATCGTCAAGGAACTAATCAAAAATGGCGCAGATATTGAAGTCACGAATGGTAGCGGCGAAAATGCGCTGTATTACGCGACTGAAGCCCAAGAAGGTAAAATTATCGACATGCTCTTAAGCTCAGGAGCAAGTGCAGATACAGTTGACGAAGAAGGCTATTCCACAACAGAAATCGCTCAACGTAAGAATGACAGCTTGTTGGTGGCAAAGCTAGACAAGTACGATTCTGATCATGTTATGATCTCAATGGGAAGCGGCTTCCGCTCATCAAGCGCCAAGAAAGAGATTGCGCAAAAAGAGCGTAGCCAAGGCGAGCAGCTAATTGCGCAGCTAACAAAGAATAATGCAATTGATTTTGCAGAAACTGAATATCTACAAAACCCGAACGACCCTGAGCTACAATTTTTCAGCACTCCAACTTTTGGAGAAGAGAGTCAGTTGGCATCCGCCGCTCCGAAGAAATCTTGGTTGTCTGAGATGAAAAATGCCTTTGAAGACACGGGCGCATTTGAACTTGCAGCCGTAAAAAACTTCAATGAAGGCAATAAGTATTCTCTAGTTGAGATGGGCAGCTTCAAGCTTCGCGCCTTTGCTGAGAAAAGAATCAATGAATTGCAAATGGACAATGGCGCGATTTTGAAAGACACAAAATTAGTTGTGTTTGAACGTGGCGCTGGTGACAATAAGGAATTCTATGTTAATGGCGGAGTGTTTGAAACTTTAGGAGAAGCAGAGAGTTTGTGCCAAAAGCTAGCTGCAAAAGGCGTTCGCTGCAATCCGGTTGAAACGGCGCTAATCACCAACAACCAATTCTCAGAGTTTCAATCTTCAGGCAAGTCAACTTTCAGCTCAGTTCCTGTAGAAAACGTTGAAATTGCTGAGCTAAAAGCTCCCGAGCCTATCAAGTTCCCTAAGGCACTTGCTGTTAAAAAGATCGAGCCTAAAACTGAGCCAATTAAAGCTATGCCAGTTATAGACTTGCCAAAGATTGCAAAAGTCGTAAATGTCGAAGCGCCAGTGCTGCCAAAAATTGCAAAAATTGAAGCGCCTACCCCATCTCTAAAAGTAGCCGTACCTGCCATACCTGAAGAAACTATCTCGCTAACAGAGCTAGCTGGAATGAGTGATGATGCGCCTATAATCAAACTGCCAAAAACAATTGCTCCGACAGCTAAGATAACACCTGTTGCGGCCGAAACAGAAATAAGAAGCGTTGACGACCTAGTGGACTCTATTTTCGCAGAGCAAGAAGCTAAGGAAGTAGCCGCTGTAGAGAAGGATGTACTAGCTCTGCCTGAGCTACCAACACTTGAAGAGACTGAGGCAGTAAGCAGCATTAAGCAGCAAATCAACGCTTTGCCTAAAGTTGAAGTTGCAAAAGTTGCAAAAGCACCGCAGCCTCTGAAAATAAAATTCGTAGAACCAAACAAAACTGTAACGCAGCAGAGCACAAAAGAAATCGCGCTATTGTCCGAGTTCAACAATTCCAGCCCACGTAAAATTGTAAACAAAGGTAGCAACAAACCAACCTTACTAACCGCAAGAGCAGAAGCGCCGACGCCAGTGAGAGTTGTTGCTAAACCAGAAGCTGCCATTGCAAAAGTACAAGCACCTAAAGTTGATAAGTTTGTAGTAGCAAAACCTGTTCGTGTTGACGATGCGCTGAACACAAGAATTGCAGCGCAACCAGAGCCTGCCTACACCACAACCGCGCCAACTGTAACATACAACGACGCTTATATCCCATCCCCAGTACAGACATTTAACCGCGCTGAGCAACGCAGAACTGCAAAAGTTGAATATTTTGAATCAGCAAACTCTGCACAGGGTCTGTATTGGAAATATCGCGAAAACGGAACATTGAATGAGTCAATAACTGTACGTGCCACGCGTGACTTATTCGGCAAGCCGCACTATGCCGCTTTGATTGGCGAATTCCAAACAGCAGCTCAAGCGCAAGCATTCTGTAACACAGTATATCAAGCAGAGAAATTGCGCTGTAATGTTATGGACGAGATTGACTACACCATATCTTCGTCAAAATACGAAAGAACTAGCGATGTTAAACGTCATTCAAATTATAGAAGCAAGACGTCGTCGCGTTCACGAAGAAGATAGAATAAAAGCTACTCAACTGCCAAAATTTCAGCACCGCGATTCACGGCAACTGAGCCACTGCGGCACGATTCCGCCAAACCTAGCGGGGTGATTGCTGCGATAAACTCATCCAAACGCGCTGACGCACCTGTCATTTCAAAAATGAACGAGTCTGTCGTTGAATCTATCACCTTCGCACCAAATTCATCGGCAACTTTCAGCGCTTCTGTGCGTTTTACACCTGTTGAAACAACCTTCAAAAGCCCAAGCTCACGCTCAATATGCTCACCATTCAGGGAGATGTCTACAACCTGATGTACAGGAACCAAGCGTTCAAGCAGCGCCTTAATTTGCGCCACCACCATGTCAGATCCGCTAGTGATAATTGTTACACGAGAGAGGTTCTTTCCCTCGTCAATCTCTGTCACCGTGAGGCTTTCAATGTTATAGCCCCTGCCCGAAAACAAACCGACAACACGCGCCAAAACTCCAAATTCATTGTCAACAATACACGCCAAAATGTGGCGGTGCTTGTCTGTGCGCGGCGCGCTTTCATTATATACGTCAGATGTGTCTTGTTTGCTCATAGAAAATTTATACAAGCAATCCCAACATCACGTCAACGCTTTTATGCCTATCCACGTGC
>JALZVI010000117.1 GCA_023301015.1 Rickettsiales bacterium
ATGCAAGCATTTCAGCAAAATCAAGACGAGCTGCGCAGCAAAATGGAAGACGCGGCAAACTCAGGAACTGAATTCAATCCGTTCGTACAATTTGGCGAGATCTACCAGTCGGTTTGGCAAAAGCAGCAGGATGTACAAAAAGAGATGATTAGCTCAACAATGGATATCTTCAAATCATTCAACCCAATAATAAACCCAGAGAAGAAAGAGAAGTGACAGTGAATAAACTAGCAATTTCAGCGGCACTATTCGCTCTCACCACAGCAGCACCAGCACTTGCTTACGACCAAGACGCATGGGCGTTCGGCATTGGGTATACGGACACATTTGGCGACGAGGGATTCAACGCCATTTCTGGCAATGTTGAATATCGCAGCGCGCCAATCTCCACTGACTATACATTTGGGATCGAAGAAGTATCATGGATTGCGGGCGGGGAATATGACACGGACGAAAGCGCCTATGGCTATGGCGGAATTTTGTTCGACTTTGCGCTAACTGACAAATGGTCAATTACGCCAAGCATTGCTGCTGGCTTATACACAAAAGGCGACGGCAAAGATTTGGGCGGAGCATTAAGCTTCCGCGAAAACTTGGAACTAAACTATAAATTCACAGAAGAATCTCGTCTTGGATTGGCAATTTCACACAAGTCTAACGCCAGAATTTATGACATAAACCCAGGAACGGAAACCGTTCAGGTTACATACTCCGTCAGCTTGGATTAAATCTTTTCCTTTGAAATTCTGGGGTTTTGGTACATAATAACGGCATGTACACAAAAACAACAGCTGGGATCAAAGTCTCAATCTCGCCAGTCTACGCAGAGTCGAACAGCGCAGAAAAGCTCAGCCACATCTGGCTATACCATGTGCTGATTGAAAATCACGGCGAAAAAGCATTGCAGTTAATTTCACGTCATTGGAACATCACCGACGCACTCGGCATGGAAGAAGAAGTTCAGGGCGAAGGGGTTATTGGCAAGCAGCCAATTTTGCACGCCAATGAAATGTTTGAATATTCCAGCTATGTCACCCTCAATAC
Organism: Rickettsiales bacterium; assembly: GCA_023301015.1. Next base: position 1,045 of record JALZVI010000117.1, read on the forward strand.
AGAGACGGGAATGATGGGCGGCAAATATATTATGGAAGTTGTGGAAAGCCCAGGCGAAATGATCGAAGTTGAAGTTCCGTTATTCGCGCTTGAAACTCCGTATGCAAATATTTTGGTAAGTTAGATTTATGAATGATAAAAAAGCAGAGAAGCAAGAGAAGCTAGCTGAGAATCTACGGCAAAATTTGTTGCGCCGAAAATCTGCCAAAAAGAAAAATAGCGAAGGGCCATTGAAAAAATGATCTTGAGCAAAAAGAAGAAAAAGGTCAATAAAAAAGCTCTACAGCGTGCCAAAAATAGACGCACACAAATCATCATGGAAGCCCGCCGAATTCACGACAGGGCAGTAAAGAAATCACGCAAAAAAGACAAGGGCGACGACACCCCGTTGATGGGCGGCTCGATGGAAGTTAAGTCGATGGAAGAGGAAGACTTCGCATTCGCGCTTGGCCAAGCCACAACCAAGGCATTGGTAATGAGCGGGAACGCGCTGACAAAGCTGAAGGGGCGCGCAAAGAAGTTGAAGCGAAGCAAATCTAGCCACCTCAAAAAGCTCAAGAAAGCACGCACCACCATGCAATCACGAGGCCGCGCATAATGGATATTTTGGTGCATGGGAATAGGCTGGAAGTTGGCGGGAAAATCTACGACTGCGCAATTGGCAAAAATGGATTTACGCACGAAAAAGCCGAAGGGGATTTATGCTCGCCGATCGGAGAATTTGCTTTGCGGGGAATCTATTATCGGGGTGATAAGATTGCGCACCCAGAGACCGAATTGCCTACGCAAGAAACTAAGCAAAATGACGGCTGGTGTGACGCGCCTGACTCGCCAGATTACAACCGCGCCGTGAAGATTCCGCACCCTGAAAGCCATGAGAAAATGTGGCGTGATGACGGGCTGTATGACATTGTTGTAGTGTTGGGGCAGAATGATTCGCCGCCAGTTGCGGGAAAAGGCAGTGCGATTTTTCTGCACATCGCCAAGCCGAATTATGAAGGCACGGAGGGTTGCGTGGCGCTGGAGATGAGTGACATGCTGGAGATTTTGGGCAAGTTGAAGGCGGGCTCAAAAATCTCAATTAACGCGGAATAGCTCAGCATATTTTTCGCTCTTCTTCATCAGCTCATCATGCGTTCCCTGCTCCACAACTTTGCCTTGGTCGAGCACATATATCAAATCAGCATTCTGCACAGTTGAAAGCCTGTGGGCGATTATTAGCGTGGTTTTGTTTTGCATCAAGCCTTCCAGAGTGTTCTGAATTTCACGCTCTGCGATGGGGTCTAGCGATGAGGTCGCTTCGTCTAAAACTAAAATTGGAGCGTCTTTCAAGAATGCGCGGGCGATTGCGATTCTTTGACGTTGCCCGCCTGAAAGCGCATTGCCAGCCTCGCCGCAATTAGTGTCATACCCATTAGGCTGAGCTTCGATAAAGCCATGCGCCTCAGCCTTGCGCGCGGCCTCCACAATCTGCTCATGCGTTGCGTCAGATTTGCCGTAAGAAATGTTACTAGCAATTGAACCGCTGAACAAAAACACCTCTTGCGAAACAAGCGAGATGCTTTGGCGCAAACTCTTTAATGTTACATCGCGCGAGCTTTGCCCATCAATTTTTATTACGCCTTCGTTCACATCATAAAAACGCAAAAGCAAGTTCACCAACGTCGATTTCCCGCTACCCGAATGTCCGACGATGGCAACTTTTTTGCCTGCAGGAACTTTCAAATCCACGCCGTCAATAGTTT
>JALZVI010000118.1 GCA_023301015.1 Rickettsiales bacterium
CAAGGCGACTTTGGTGTCGGCGCTTGGTGTTGACCGTGCGCGGAATCAGGCGACGATGCTGGTGAAACAGGCAAAAACACATTTGGAATCATTTGATAACCGCGCTGATATTCTGCGGAGTTTGGCAGATTATGTGGTTGAACGTAAAAGGTAAGAGGCTTTATGGCAGGCAAGAAAAAAGCGACGGAAGATAAGGTAATTGACGTTGAGGCTGAAGAGGTTGAAGCGGCTAAGTCTTCGGGCGGCTCTTTGCTGACATATTTTCTGTTGTTCGTCCTTGTTGTCGGCGGGCTAGGCTTTGCGGCTTATAAATATGCTGGCGCAGACATTGGTTTTGATTTTTTGCAAGAAGAAGAGCAGCCTGCTGAAGTGGTTGTTGTGCAAAAAGTTGAAGAGGTTGTGGTTGACGAAGAAGCTGTGCTGCAAACTGAACTGAGCTATGGCGAAACTGCTTCAGAAGATGCGACTTCTGAAGAGTCTGTTTTGGAAGAGGTGGCTGGCGTGATTGATGGCGTAAGCATTGCCGTTGGCGAAGCGGCTTTGGAGATTGTGGAGGATGTTGCTGAGAGCGTTGAGCAGAGCGAAATCTTGAATTCTGATGTGCAGCTTTATGGCGGAAATTCAGCGGAAATTGATGCTTTGAAAAAGCAGAATCAGAATATATTGTTATATTTATCTGCGCAGAATATGGCGGATTTGAGTGGTGATGACATTGATGCTGAGGCGCTGAAATTGGAAGTTGAATTCTTCAAAAAAGCGGCGGGTGATGAAGCTAAATATTCAGGTAAAATTCAGTTGATAGAATTTGCGCTAGAAAGCGAAGTGAAGTCAGTTGCTGAGTTGTCTGAAGAGTTAAAGAATGTTGCGCAAGTACTTGAAAGCAAAGAAGAAGAAAGCTTGTGGCAGAATTTGCAAGATTCAATTTTTGGTCTGGTGAAAGTGACTAAATTGAGTGAAGAAGAGGATGGTGATTATCCGAAAATTCTGTTGGCGCAGAAGGCTTTGCAAGGGAAGGATTTGAAAAAGGCAATTGAGTTGATGGAGAAGGTGGAAGCGCCAGAATCTGAGGCTTGGATTGACGATGTGCATAAGCTACAGCGCTTGCATGAAAGCGTGAGCTATCTGACAGATATGACTCGTAAAAAGTTAGTGCAGTAGGGCGGGGATTTAGCGATGATAAAAATTATTTTCACATTAATATTCTTCTTCTTCGTTGCGCTTTTTGGCGTGTGGCTGAATAATAATAACTTCCCGATTGTCGTTGATTTATTGGATTATAAAATTGAAACAACTGCGGCAAAATTGTTAGTGCTGGTTCTGATTTTACTGGTGGCTGTGTATAGCGTGTTGCGCTTCTTAAGCTGGGTGAAGAATTCGCCGCGCAAATTTGCTAGCAAGCTGCAAAAGGATAAGGAAAAGCAGGGCTATCGTGACTTGATGCAAGGTTTTTCGGCATTGGCGGCTGGAGATATGAGCCATGCTAAGAAGCTGGGTGAGCGGGCTAGTAAGGCTTTGAAAGAAGAGCCGTTGGTGAAGCTTTTGCAGGCGCAAACTTGCGTGCTGGCGAACAAGCCATTTGAGGCCGAGGTTTTTTATAAGGAGCTGGCGGATAATGACGAGTCCCGCATTGTTGGCTATCGCGGGCTGATTAATCAGGCTATTGAAAATGGTGAGCTGCCGCGGGCGTTGGAACTGTCGGAAGATTTGCATAAGCTAAACCCGAGTTCTGAGTGGGTGAACGAGTCGATGATTGACTTGGCGATGCGAAATGCGGAGTGGGACAAGGTTGAGAAATATACGTTGAAGGCGAAGAAGGGCGGGGCGCTGAACAAGCAGCAAGCATCGATAAATTTGGCTATCACCTATTATTCTTATGCCCGTGAGCATTATGCTGAGGAAGATTTTTCAGCCGCAGTTGCAGATTTGAAGAAAGCGCTAAAGCATGATGCGCAGTTCTTGCCAGCCATCATTTTGCTAGCGCGTGCGTTGCTGGATGGTAAGGAGTTTAAGGCGGCTGCGAAGCATGTGGAAGCAAGCTGGAAGAAATTCCCGCATCCAGAGCTAGCAGAGATTTATGGCAAGGTGTTGGATGAAACTGCGCCCGATAAAAAGCTCAAGAAATTTGAGAAATTGTTGAAGTCGAATTCTGGCGAGGTTGAATCGGTGATTGCATATGTGCGTGAGGCAATTGCGCAAAAGAACTATGAATCAGCGCGGACCGAAATTGAGCGTGGTTTGGAAATTCGTGAAACAAAAAAGCTATGCTATTTGATGGCGGAAGCGCAGCTTGAAGGTGCGGCGCAAGAGAAGTGGAAGGAGCGTGCAAGTGCGGCGAAATCGGACAAGGTTTGGTATTGCGTGGAGACTGGAAGTGAATGTAAGAAATGGCACCTATATTCAAATAGCGGCTTTTTCAACACCATGATTTGGGGTTATAACAACCAAATTTCTGCTGAAGCCGGGAATTTGCAGAATCCAATAGACAGCTTTTTACTGATAAAGTAAGAAGGCCTCCATGATAATTTGCCAAGAACAAGCGCGTGAGAATATGTTGGATTGCCAATTGGCGACTAACTCTGTGAATAGCGAAAGCATTTATGCAGCCCTGAGAGCTGTCCCGCGTGAGAATTTTGTTCCGGAAGTGTATAGAAAAAATGCATATTTAGATGAAGAAATTACGCTAGAAGATGGCGCTGCGATTTTAAGCCCAGTTGTTTTTGGCCGTATGCTGGAAGTGGGTGAGGTAGGTGCGCGTGAAAAAGTTTTAGATGTGGCATGTGGTGGCGGATATAGCTCAGCAGTGCTGGCGCAAATGTGCAAATCTGTGGTGGCAGTTGAGAATTCAACAAGATTGGTTGGTGCTGCGCGGAGTAATATTGAGAAGATTGGCATTGAGAATGTGACATTTGTACGAGCTGACCATGTGAAAGGCTCTTCAGCGAATGGACAATATGACAAGATTTTTATAAACGGGCAGGTGGAGAAGATCTCTGAGCAGCTGGTGAACCAGCTAAAGCCTGGCGGAAAAATTGTGACAATTATGAAAGTGGATGAAGAAGGGATGCGTCCTTTTATCGTGTGTTTGAGGCTTGATAATAAAGGAGTTTTGGCGCTAAAAACTCATTATCAAGCTAGTGCGCATTTGCTACAAGAATTTGCGGAAAAGAAAAGCTTCGTATTTTAGCATTTCATGTCACTTTTTTTATTGCTTTTAGGCGATTCT
>JALZVI010000119.1 GCA_023301015.1 Rickettsiales bacterium
AGATTTACCTTTTGAGTTTAAAAAACCAAAAGAAATGTCCTATTTATTGGAAATAGAAAATAAAGATTTTCGAGAAAAATATTTCATAAATAAAAGGATAATGGAATTTCATAATCAAAGAGAATTTGAAAGAGGATTAGATGAAAGACTTAAGATTATTGAGTTTGAGGAAAAAGAATTTGTCCAAAATGTGATGCAAAATTTTATGATCTTGAAAAATCTCCAATAATCTGCCCTAAATGCGGTGCGGATTATGAAAAGTTTTCAAGCTCAAAAAAGGCTAAGAAAGCTGCCGAAGAAGAGCATGTTGATATTGAAATTGAGCTGGATGACGTTGATGACATTGAACCGCTAGAGGATATCGATGAAGATGCGCAGATCGGTGATTTGGATAATGACATCAGAGATAGCATGGAAATTAAGGATGAAGAGGAAGTTGTTCGCGACAAAGCATCAAACGATGCTGACTTCATTGACTTAGAAGGTGACACTGATGACATTATTGACAGCGGCGCTGACCATGATGACAACTAAAGCATGATTGCTTATTGCGCGGATAAATAGTATAATACGCGCATGAAATTAATATTTTTCATATATTTTGCAGTGTTTTTTATAGCAAATGTTGGCGCGGTGGCCAGCACAGAAAATGGTGTGCGCGCTCTGCAAGCGGGAGATTTTCAAGCGGCATATAACTTTCTAGTGCCACAAGCGCAAGCTGGTGATATGGAAGCGCAGTTCAGGGTTTGCGGGATGTATTTTGTGGGGCAGGGTGTTCCAAAAAGCCCGCATGAGGCCTTCAAATGGTGCAAGCTCGCGGCTGATCGCGGACATGTTGAGGCGATGTATAATGTGGGTTTGTTTTATCAAAAGGGTGACGGCACGGGTCAAAATTTGAGTGCTGCACAAGATTATTATCAGCGTGCGGCGGAGGCTGGTCATCCTGATGCGCAGTTTAATTTGCTGCAGATGTATAATGCAAATTTGGCTTCTCGAGGGCAGAATGCGGTGGCTGGTGGACTGAAGCAGTCAGCATTATTGCCGCCTGTGGGTGTGCCGTTGGACGCGAAGGGGAATCCTGTTTCTTATAACCCGCAGGCTGTGCCGCTTCAGCAAGCAGGGAAATCTGCTGTGCCTTCTTCGCCTAAGGTGGCTCAGGTGGCGAAAGTTCCACAAGCAATTGCAACGCCAGTTGCGCAAGCTCCAGTGCAGACATTGTCTGCCATAGCGGTATTGCCAAAAGCAGCGTCAGTTGCCAGCCTGCCAGCATTGTCTGCTCGTGACTCTGCTTGTTTGCAGGCCAGCCAGCAAGGGGTTTTGGCTGCAAATTGTGAGAATGGCAAGCCGTTGCAAGTTGCAGAGCCTGAGCCAGAAATAACTAAGCCGAAGCCTATCAAGAAAGAAGATTTGAAAAATACAGTTGGTTGGTTTGAGAAGCAGGCGGAGCTGGGAGATTTGGAAGCGCAGAATAATTTGGGCGTGATATATCGCCGCGGAGAAGGCGCACCGAAAAATTATGAGCGCGCATTTGGAATGTTTGAGAAATCTGCGGCGAAGGGTAGTGTGAATGGAATGTTGAACTTGGCGAATATGCATAAGCTGGGAGAGGGTACTGAGCAAGATTTGGAGCTTTCATACGCTTGGTATAATCTGGCGGCTGATCGATTGCCTGCGGGTGAGCAAAAGCGTTCTGCGCTAGCGAATATCAAGGAGATTGCAAGCTTTATGGATAATGAACAAATTGGCAGCGCCTTGCAGTATGTAACGCAACTGGATGTTAGTATTCCTATGGCAGAGGAGAAGTGAGATGAGAAGATTTAGCCCGCATAGTATTGTGCAACGGCATTTTAAAACGCTGCATATTGAAGGGAAGGATAAGATGAACTGGCTTGAGTTCTCGTTTTTCTCGATCATCCCGCTAGCAATTGGCGCGTTTGTTTCGAGCGTGTATCGGATTGACCCTGACACATCGCGGATATTGGTGACGGTTTTTGCCGTGTTTGCAGGGCTGTTCCTGAACCTGCTGGCGATGATCTATAACATTTTTGACCGCTCGTTCCAGCGCGATAATATTATGACAAACCATGGTGAAGGGCGTAAGGCGAAGCTGTTTATGTTTGAGGAGACGATCCATAATATCGCGTTCGGCGTGTTGGTCTCGATCACTATCGTGATTACGTCATTGATGATTGTGCTGTTTGGGCATATTAGCGTGGGTCTGCTTGTTGGGATGAACTATGTGGTGCACACGCTGCTAGTGGTGTTTATTGTGACGGTTCTTTTGGTGTTGAAGCGGTTGGACAACTTGATTGCCAGCGAAATGGTGCGCAAGCTGGATATGTTCGATGAAGCCCGCAAAGCTGCTGGCAAGAAAAAGAAGTAGTTTTTTAATTTCCTCCCCGCTTCGGCTTCGCCTCGCAGACTGAGGAAGTGCTTTGCACGCTCATGGCTGTAGTTTTTGATTGTTTCCCCGCTGCGCCCTTTGGGCTTGCAGGCTGAAACGTGCTCAGGGCTGTGGGTTCGGAATTTCTTCCCCGCTTCGGCTGCGCCTTGCAGACTGGAACTCGCTTAGGGCTGCTACATTTTGTTTCGGTGTTTGTTTGGAAGGTTCTTAAGCCAGAATATTCACGATTGAGCCACGTGGGACTGTGTTGCCTTGGTTTGCTAGTGAAAGCGCTGTTTCAACTTGGCTGGCAATTTGTTCGTCATTCGGGAATTTCAGCGTAGACTCGTCACTCGCTCTCAAAGCTTTTTCGGCCAATTTTTGTGCTGGCGAAACTGGCTGCTGGCTTTGCTGTGAAACTGCAATGCTCTGCGAATTCGGGTTTTTAAACATATTACCAATTTTC
>JALZVI010000120.1 GCA_023301015.1 Rickettsiales bacterium
CAGCAAATCCGCACTTGTTAAACTCAGAATCTGACTTATCAAACTTAGCAGATGTATAGTGACCTGCTGCTATATTATCACTAGTGAGATGGTTAATTGTATAATATTCTTGTTTTTCAATATTATCCAATGTATGTCTGGGAACATCCTTATCGGGCCGAGATACCATGCCCAACAATGGCGGATTACTTCCTAAATGAATAACAGAACTGAATATCGCAAGATTAGTCTGACCTTCCTTAGATTGGGTGCCTATGAGATTGGCTGGCTTGATACCAGACAGACTGTTTATTAGATTTAATCTCGTGATTTTATCAAGTGCTTGGATATCGTCTGTACGGAATTGCATGTAGGGATAATTTTATATTGGTTTATCTTTTAGAGATCTTGTTCATAGAAACGTTTTTCTGTCTTGAACATTTGAACCTGAGCATGTCTGGATCTCTTCTTTTAAGATGTTTTTTACTCACCCCACTGTGTACTCTTTTTCGCCACAGCTTGAAGCTAGAAAGTTTAAGTGTACGTCTCATGAGTTTGATAACGTCTTTTTCAGCTAAACCAAACTGAAATTCTATGGCAGAAAAAGGCGTTCTATCCTCCCAAGCCATACCTATTATCCGATCTAGATCTCTGTCTGTTAAATTCTCGTACATAGGTGGATTAACAAGAAAGTCTTGACAATTGTTCTTGTGAATCTGAGAAGAGAATAACAAATCTATTAAGCGTCACTCGACTCCATTGATTCTGGAAAATAAAGATGACTTTATATGGTTTTTTATACAGCTTTTAGATTTTATTAATCTTTCTAGCCAGTTCCCTATCCAGCTCAGTGACCACATTACCTGCATCATGCGTAGTAAGTTTTATAGTCACTTTGTTATAGACATTGGACCAGACCGGATGATGGTTCATTTTCTCAGAAACTATCGCGACAGAGGTCATAAAAGCAAAGGCTTCTATGAAATTCTTAAATACAAAATCCTTGTTGAGACTATTGTTTTCTTCTACCCAACCCGAGATATTACTCATGTGTCCAATTGTAAGAACTCATAGCTTGTAGACAGCTTTTGAGCAAATCAATACTATCTCTAACATCTTGCTTATGTACCATTTCTATCACCTGGTGTAAGTATCTACATGGAATGGATATACCTCCAGCGATTGCGCCACCGGCAGAGTGACGTTGCAATCCTGCTGTATCTGTTCCTCCTTTAGGTAGAACTTCTAGTTGATAAGTTATCTTTTCTTTTTTGGCCTGAGCTTTCATAAACTTTACCATACGGTAATCACATATTGAAGCTCCGTCAAGAACTTTGATCGCAGCGCCTTCTCCCAGTCCTGTTATTTTTTCATGTGGTGCTGTTCCCGGCACATCACAGGCTAACGTTACATCCAGATTAATCACATAATCTGGATTTATACCAGAAGCTACAGCCGTTGCACCTCTCAGTCCTACTTCCTCTTGTACTGTAAATACAGCATAAGTATCTGTGTCAACTTCTTGCCCCTTCAATTCTCTCATGGCTTCTATAAGGAGATAACAACATATTCTATTATCTAGAGACTTAGCGTTAATCATATCTCCCATTTCTATCATTTCTCGCTCACGCGTGATAGGAGTACCTATTTCTATCAGCTTTTTTACTTCTTCCACTGGTAGCCCCGTATCTATGAAATAGTCATCTATTTTGACTGTTTTACTTCTTTCTTCCGCAGTCATAATATGGATGGGCTTGGTACCCATAACGCCTATGATGTCTTTCTCTCCATGAATAATAACACGTTGTGCTGTCAATGTCTTAGGGTCAAATCCGCCCAAACAATGAAACTTAATAAATCCATTATCATCTATATAAGAAACGACAAAACTGATCTCATCCATATGAGCTGCCACAAGTGTTTTCTTACGGGATTTGCCCTTTTTCAGCGCAATAAGATTACCCATGGCATCATCATAGATCTCATCAACATAGCCTTCTAAAGAGGCTTTTATATGGTTTCTAATTCTGTATTCAAAACCCGGAGCACCAGGTACTTGGGTCGTTTTTTCTAATAATTTGAGATCTAACATCTTTATATTATTGATTTAGCACTTAATGCGCTTATTAAATGGATAGTCTAAAGTGGCATAAATATACAATCTTCAGCTACTTTTATGTTCAGTTACGATAAGTGGATGGGAAAGATTAAACAATTTGCTGGGCAAACGATGATATATGGCTTGAGCCATATACTGTCTCGCATATTCTATTTCCTATTGATTACAGTTTTTCTAACCCGTTTATTGGGCGGTAGAACTGAAGAATTCGGGGTTTATGAAATTCTGTATGGCTACTCTACTGTATTGTTGTTTCTATTCTCTTTCAGATTAGATACAGCCTTATTCAGATACGGGAACAAAAACGAGAACAAGGCGATTGCATTTAATACCACCTTTAGCACGGTAATCTTAGCTGCAATTGGAATTGCTGTTGCAGGAACATTATTAGCGCAGCCGATAGCTAATCTGATTAGATTTTCTGATCAGCCACATTATGTAAGATGGTTCAGTTACATTATAGCTTTTGATATAATGAGCTTGATTCCTTTTGCCAAATTAAGGATAGATGGCAAGGCCAAAAGGTTTGCGATATACAAAGTATTCAACATTGTATTCTCATGCCTTCTTGTTCTTTTCTTCTTAATCGTTCTCCCTAAATATCAAGATGATCTCTTCTCATTTGTACCCGCATTGGGATCAGAAGTCGCTTATGTATTTATAGCAAACTTGATTGCCAGTCTAATTCAGTTTCTGCTTCTACTGAATGAGTCGAAGGGTTTTGAATTTAAAATTGATAGCGTCTTGTTTAAGAAGATGGCATACTACAGTTTCCCTCTGGTAATTGTAAGTATTGCCAATGCGTTGATACAATATTTCTCTGCGCCATTACAAGACATGTACGTAGGGAGAGCGGAAGCTGGTGTATATGGCGTCACAAGAAGAATTGCCAGTTTGTTTGTTATGTTCACAACAGCATTCAATTATGCTGCTGAGCCATTCTTCTTTAATAACTCTTCTGATAAAGATAAGAAAGAACTTTATGGTACTATATGCAGATTGTTTGTCCTAGTAGGTGGCTTGATTATTATATCTATCTATGCCAGTCTGGATATTATTAAACTCATCTTTCCAGCTGACTACTGGGGTACATTCTATTTGTTACCTATGTTGTTATTGGCTTATCTTTTATTAGGTATATACTACAATGTTTCCATTTGGTATAAGCTGGCTGATAAAACAAAATACGGTGCCTATATTTCTATTATAGGCTTAATTATTAATCTTTCGATATCAATATTTTTCCTACCTAAGGTGGGAGTGCAAGCTTCTGTATGGGCAACCTTAGC
>JALZVI010000121.1 GCA_023301015.1 Rickettsiales bacterium
ATAGCTATCATTCAGCTTTGCCAGACGCATAAGATCACCACGATATTGAACAACATCAACAACACCAGCTTTCTCAATATCTTTCGATTCCACTTCCTCCAAACGAGAAACAACTTCCAAAGGAACCGCCTTCAAAGCACCATCTCCAGCCTTGAACAGCAAGAACGGAACTGCGCGCTCGTCATCACTAAGCTTATCTTGAGAGTTATCAACCTGCTGCGTTGGCTTAATGTTAAGACTCTTCGCTAGGCCGTTCGGGTCAAGGATCATCACAACCCCACCATCACCCAAAATAGTCGAGCCAGAATATAGACTAATCGCCTTAAGCGCAGAAGAAACAGGCTTTACAACAATTTCCTCAGTGTCAAAAATGCGATCAACAATCAAGCCGTAGCTCATAGCACCCTGCTCACAAACAGCAATATACCTAGGCTTACCAGCTTCTGGAGAAACTTCGTTACCTTCCTCATCCAAAACCACTTTAGCAGGCTGCGTTAGCCCCAACTGGTCACCCAGATTAATTAGCGGAAGCAAACGCCCACGCAAGCGCAGGACTTCAGAATTGTTCAATTTCTCAATCTCATAGCCACCAGCACGAGTAGGATCAACACGAACAAGCTCAACAACATTAATTTGCGGAATTGCGAATTTCTCGCCAGCAGACTCCATCAACAACACCGGCATAATCGCCAGCGTAAGCGGAATTTTCACTTGGAATGTCGAGCCATGACCCTTTTCTGAGTCCAGCTCAATCGAACCACCCATTTTCTCAACGTTAGTACGCACAACATCCATTCCAACCCCACGGCCAGAAACACTTGTTACAGCTGCTGCCGTAGAAAAACCTGCAGCAAAAATGAATTGGAAAATTTGGCGATCGTCCATTTGATCAACCTCAGCCTGAGTCGCCAAGCCTTTTTCAACTGCCTTTCCACCAATCACGGCCGAGTCAATCCCTGCGCCATCATCCTTAATCTGCACAATAATATGCCCACCTTCGTGGAAGGCACTCAAATGAACCGTACCAGTCTCTGACTTTCCAGCAGCCAAACGCTTGTCTCTATCTTCGATCCCATGATCGGCAGAGTTGCGAACCATATGCGTTAGCGGATCTTTAATCAGCTCAAGCATTTGACGATCTAGCTCAGTGTCTTCACCAGTCATTTTCAGATCAATTTTCTTATCCAGCTCGATACTAAGATCGCGAATAATACGCGGCAATTTACTCCATGCCGTCCCAATAGGCTGCATTCGAGTTTGCATCACACCTTCTTGCAGGTCTGTAGTAATCAGGCTCAAGCGATGAAATGGCGCGGTGAAGTCCGAGTTCAAATCTGGCGTAGTGCGGATTAGCTGCATCATCTGGTTACGAGTCAGCACAAGCTCACTCACCAGCTGCATCAAATTCTCCAACGTATCAACATTCACACGAATTGCCGCAGCAGCAGGCGCAGGCGGCTTTTTCGCCACTTTACCTTCACTCGCCTTCTTGCCAGCTTCAACACCAGCAGCCAAAGCTACTTTTTTCACTTCTTCCTTTGCAACTTCCTCAGCAGGAGCTTCTTCCGCACCAGCATCAGCAGTTACGGGAACAGGAACAAATCCATGCTCATCAGGCTCAACAACCTCTTCAGCACCCATATCACCTACAGGAACTGGGGAAAAACCATGTTCGTCAACTTCAGGCTCGGCCGCGCCCATATCACCCACAGGAACAGGAGAAAACCCATGCTCGTCCACTTCAGGATCACCCGCACCAGCAACAGCTTCCATCGCCGCCGCCTCTTCATCCACCCCAGCATCCGCAGCAGGAGCTGCATTCGCTCCATTTTCAGCAAAATCATCTAGGCGCTTAATCACATCAGAATCATCGCCCTCAGGCTCAGCACCAGTTTCGGCCAACGCCTCCAGCAGATCCTTAATTACATCAATACTCTCCAAAATAAGAGTCACGCCATCGCTAGTCACTTTCAGCTCTTTGTTACGCATCTTATCAAGCACATTTTCGCCCGAATGAGCAACATGCATCAAACGCTCCAAACCCAAGAACCCACAAGTACCCTTAATGGTGTGCATCAATCGGAAAATACTGTTGAGCAAGTCATAATCATCGGGATTCTGCTCAAGACGCACAATCTCCGAATCAAGCTCACCGATGCTCTCGTTAGTTTCTGCAATAAATTCAACAATCAGATCATCCATATTCTTATGCCTATAATGGTAGTTTAAATTTCAATTCTTTCTCAGTCACATCCAAGCCAAAACCCTGCGCGTTAGATTCTATCATACTATACGTATAAAATAGCTGCACCGTACGCGGATCAATGTCATGAACTCCCTTGTTACCCTCAAGAAAGGCAACTTCAGTCTCACCAAATTTAATCACATCTCCATGAGCGCTAACAGTGAACGCCACTTCGTCAATTGTTAGCTTCACGTCCCCGCCACGAGGCAGAGCAGCGATAGCAACAAGCAATAAATTCAGGATTATTTTGCGCTGCAAGCTAGTTATAGACAAAGTCGGAATTTGCGAATATTCCTCCGGCCATAGCAAGTTATGCTTA
>JALZVI010000122.1 GCA_023301015.1 Rickettsiales bacterium
ACAGGTGCGACTAACTCTCATAAGTCAACAGTCTACGCATACCCTAATCCCATCACACCTGAGTATCAAGGCTTAATAGCAATAAATGGTTTAGCACAAGATGCTGAAGTAAAAATCACAGATATAGATGGTCAGCTTGTGTATGAAACTACAGCACTTGGAGGAACCGCAACTTGGGATCGAATAGACCTCAATGGTCAAGAAGCTAGTGCCGGTGTTTATTTGGTTTTTAGTTCTTCGCAAGATAACTTTAGATCTCCAAGTTCACATGTTACTAAGTTCTTGATTGTAAAGTAGGATATTAAAAAAATGGCTTGATTAAGTATTCGCCAAAAATATTTTTGATAAACTGATCACGTTATGTTCACTTAAAAATGACAATATTAAAAATTCAATTCTATCTATTTCGATATTGATTTTTTGTGGATGTGTTTCAAAAGATACAAGCATTATACCTTTGAATAATAAACAAGCACCTAAAGGTATGTTTGAGTATTTTGATCAAGAGACAAAAGAGATGAATCATTTAAAATATCAGATAGAGCATGAAATAAATCTTCTAGAAAAAAAAATAGATATTGAAGAATGGTCAACTAACCGTGTTTACAAAAACGATCAAAATCGCAGGTTGATTGAGTTTGGTAAAGTAGAAAGAGAGTTTATTATGTCTCTAGATTCTAATAGAATTAAACTGGTTAATTTAGAAAAGAAATTAGAGCGGTATGCTACAGATACATTTCTTAGAGCAGGACTTTTGAAATCGTTAAAAAACGACATTTTAGATATTGATAGTTTGTTAGCCAAAGGGTATGAAGGTTGGGTCAAATAATTAGGTTTGTCAGAGGAAATAACAATCGGTAGATAATTAGTTATTGTTAACAATAAAGCCACAACATAAAGTAATTTGAAACTTAAACCCGCAGGTTATATTTTTGGGATTGATGCATCTCCAATCTTATGAAGCAAAAAAACCAGGAAACCACATAAATTTAGGTCTGTATAAGACCTTTTACAACATAATCACGACAACCTTAGCAATCCACGCAAAGACATATGCTGCCAGAAGCATAAATAAGAACTGATAAGAAGCCAGCTTCCAGGAGCCTGTTTCTTTTTTTACAATGGCAACGGTACTCATACATTGAAGGGCAAACACATAGAATATCAATAATGATATAGATGTCGACATGGAAAAAGTAGGAAGGCCAGTACGCATATTGGTTTCCTTTTGTAGGCGATCTACAATTCTTAATTCTTCATCTGAGCCGACACTGTATATTGTCGATAGGGTTCCTACAAAAACTTCTCTTGCAGCAAATGATGTCAGTAAAGCAATACCTATCTTCCAGTCATAACCTAATGGTGCGATTACAGGTTCGATCAGTTTTCCCATATATCCAGCATAAGAATACTCTAATTGGAAGGCTTCGATATCTTGT
This sequence comes from Rickettsiales bacterium, assembly GCA_023301015.1. The sequence continues at coordinate 1,440 of JALZVI010000122.1, forward strand.
GGAATAACGGAATTATTGGACTGGTGGTATTCAGTATGTTTCTGTGCTATAAACGCTTCGTCTTTGGGGCTAAAACTGGCCAATACCCAAAGTACGATAGATATGATAAATATAATTTTACCAGCCTCCATGACAAATGACTTGGTCTTGATATAAGTATTGTAAAGTATGTTTCGCCAGTTAGGCATTCTATATACAGGTAATTCTAGTGTCCATAATGGATTGCCAGTATAACTCGACCGCCTGTTTATAAACCATGACACGAGTAACGTTGCGACAACACCTATGAGGTATAATAATAACAGAGCGACACCTTGTATTGTAATAAAGCCTGAACCTTCTTGTGGAAACATGACAGCAATCAGAATTGTATATACGGGTAATCGTGCACTACAAGTCATCAATGGGGATGCTAGAATAATTGCCATTCTTTCTTTGGGGTCATCTATCATTCTTGTACTCATAATCGCAGGAATAGCACAAGCCCAACTAGACATCAATGGAATGATACTCTTACCACTGAGACCAAAATGTCTCAAGAAACGATCTGATATAAAAGAGATTCTTGATAGGTAACCCGTATGTTCTAGGAATCCAAGTAATAGAAATAAAATAGAAATCTGAGGTATAAAAATCAAGACGCCGCCTATTCCCGGTATAATACCTTTGGTTATGAGATTTGTTAACCAAAAGTCAGCTGGCATCTTAGATTGTACCCATTCTGTCAAGCTTAGAAATCCACCGTCTATGAGATCCATAGGATAACTCGATAACGAAAAGACAGCTTGAAAAACCAATAACATTACTGTGAGGAAAATAAAAATTCCCCATATAGGATGGAGTAGTATTTTGTCCCAAGACTTAGAAGTTGCTAGATAATCTACGGTAGGATCTTTGCTAACAGTAGATCGTGTTATACCTGTTATGGTCTTCTGTCGTTTGAGAAATTCTGCTTCTAGTTGCTGTGGTTCAAGTAAGTTCTCTTGAAGATTGTCACGGTATACATTAACAATTTTATCGTCCGTAAATTCATCGTAAAAGCTCCTAGACACGGCATAAGGAGTAGTAGCTTTAGAATATTTGATAAGATGCCTGAGTTCTTCTATACCGTCTCCATTTCGAGAGTTCATGAGTAGGGTAGGGCAACCAATCTGATCTTGCAATTTGTTAGTATCTATGGATATGCCATTTTTCTTAAGATCATCTTTGAAATTGATGATTACGATCATAGGCAGTTGTAGATCTGCTATCTCCGAGAATAGGATTAAGCTGTCTTCTAATACCATTCCATTAGCCACAAATATAATGGTGGTGTCTTTATCTAACTCTAGTAATTTATCTTTGGATAATTTCTCTTCTGGTGTAGTTGTCATTAGAGACTTAAGTCCAGGAAGATCTATTAATTTATGTCCTTCAAAGGTTCCTTTCTTTTCTTCTACTGTAACTCCACTGTAGTTAGCTACTTTCTGATTGAGACCTGTAAGTTTATTAAATAATGTACTTTTTCCTGCATTGGGTTTACCTATCAGAACAATATTTCCGTCACTCATATCCTTGTCCATTCTAGTTGCTTGAAATCAATTTGGCGTAAGCTCAACATTTTACCGGTTACGGTTATACTTATGAGGGCTGTATATCTAGGGCTGTAGTTCATATTGAACACAGAACCTACAGTAATACCATAGCTCAATAGATAATCTTTGAATGGTTGGTTCCCATCTATATTTACAATAATGGCTCTTTCTCCTTCTTTAAGTATATCAGTTTGCATAGAGGAATGTTGAATCCTAAGTTAGGGTCCAAAAATAATCTATTATTCTTATTTAATCTAAATAAAGAAGTGATTGTAAGAGGTAATTGATGTGAGCCTATTTTGACGTAAAACCAATTAGGTTTATTTACATAAGCTAATTAATTGAACTCTATTTTTTATCTAGTTCTTCAACTTTAGCTTCTATGCGGGCCGTTATTTTTTCTTTAAGAACTTTGGTAGTTTCTAATTTTTCTTCTAATATTTTCTTCTCAGCACTGTCTTTAGTGGCCTGTATGTTTTGTTGATCTGTTTTTATTTTATTTTCAACTTCTTGCAGTAGTTCTTTTCGTTTTTCGATGCCTTCTGCTTCATCAGCTTTGTCAAAAATGACATTCTCTGGTTTATTATCCTTTAGAATTTCTTTGTTAGCTGTCTTGTGTTTTTTAGGAATAAATACTTGTGTTCCCAGTTGACGTTGATTCATGAAATTAGGAGATACGATTTCTATGTTAGCGGCATGGAGCGCATCTATAACTTCTCCAGTAAGTTTTGATTTAGCGCTTACGATAGACTTGACATCTTTAAGGAGGCCATTGACTCTATAGACTATAGAGAAATCTCCTAGTGATATTATGTGAACAAATGCATCTTCGAGGCCAGCATTTTTAGCAGCAGCTAATAAAGCTACTTCTATTTTCAATCTATTGACATCATATCCCAACGAACATTCTGTACTGATAAAGGTTCCTGATGATCGTGTAACTTTGACGGAGTTGCTTGCTAGAGTCATATTGGGTAAAGAAGTCAAATCTCTATCTACATTTTGTATCTCAGTATGGAAAAGACCTTGCTCAGTAACACGACCAAAAATTTCATTAACAGTTATAAAATCTCCTGGTTTAAAACTCTTGCGCATTTTCAAAGCTATCCCAGCTAAAGCATTGCCAATAAATGTAGTAGAACTCAAACCTAGAACAGCAGATAATACTATCCCGATAAGACTAGTTATCTGGCCACGTTGCTCTCCACTCATAGGGAGTGCAAGGATAACTGCAACAATTCCTATAAGACCAATCATGAAGAGTATGATAGATCTGATCAAACTTTTATCTGTGTGACTTTTGGCTTGTCTTTCTAGTAACGTATTAGAAGCCTTATATAGGATATAAAAAAATATGGCTGTAAGTACTGTAGCCTTCCAAGAATTAAGAATGGAAAGTAATATGTCCATAGTGTGATAATAATATTAACTAAGAAACTAGGTTTATTAATGTTGAAGATACACTAAATGAAATTATTTTTTAGTGATTCTTAATGGTAAGAGTTAACATAATAGGTGCCGTTATATTGAAGTTATAAGACATGGAGAAGCGATTTAAGTAATTGGCACCTGTCTGTCTGCTAATAATATTCTATTATGGTATAGTATTAAATTGATTTTCAGTTTATTTACATAAGAGAAAGAATATGAATACAATACAACTCAAGATACCAAACGCCAACGGGCACCAGTTGAATGCAAGATTAGAACTTCCAGTACATCAGAAGGTTAGCAACTATGTCATATTTGCTCATTGCTTTACTTGCAGTAGTAACCTTAATGCGGTTAGAAACATAAGTAAAGCACTTACCCATGAAGGTTTTGGCGTATTAAGATTTGATTTTACGGGACTGGGTCGTAGTGAAGGTAGTTTTGCAGAAAGTCATTTCAAAGCTAATATCAACGATATTATTTCTGTCCACGAGTATATGAAAGATAACTATACAGCGCCTTCTTTGTTGGTAGGACATTCGCTAGGAGGAGCTGCGGTATTGGTTGCAGGATCTAGGTTGTCAGAGATTAAGGCGGTAGCGACTATAGGTGCACCTGCTAGTGCAACCCACGTTGCACAGCATTTTTCTCATGGTATCAAGGATGTTGAATCCAAAGGTGAAGTAGAAGTCAATATTGGAGGAAGACCATTTAAAATAAATCAAGATTTTCTTGAAGGTTTTACTAAGATTGATATTATGGCAGAAGTAAAGCAATTGAGAAAACCTCTACTTGTTTTACATGCGCCTTTTGATAAAACTGTTGGCGTTGAGAATGCCCAAGAAATATTTGTTAATGCACATCACCCTAAAAGTTTTGTCTCACTTGATGGAGCAGATCATTTGTTGTCTCAGCAATCGGACAGTCTGTATGCAGGTGGAATTATAAGTAGCTGGTCTAAGCGTTTTCTAAAACAAATAGATCAAGTCGAATTGAAAACAGAAGGGGCACAATTAGTAGGTCACCTTAATCTAATCGAGGATAAATTTACAACGACAATACAGACACAAAAACATACCTTTATTGCGGATGAACCAGAATCTGTAGGAGGCAACGATTTTGGTCCTGGTCCTTATGAATTACTTACCGCTAGTCTAGCAGCCTGTACAGTCATGACTCTGAAGATGTATGCCCAACGTAAGAAGTGGGATCTGCAAGAAGTCTATGTATATCTCACACATGAGAAGAAAAGATTGGAAGCGTCTGATACTTCACATGCAGAAGATGGCAAACCGAGAATTGTAGATCATATATCCAAGAAACTAAAATTCGTAGGTGATCTAACTGAAGAACAAAAGGAGCGATTGGTGGAGATATCCAAGAGGTGTCCTATTCATCGCACATTGTTGGGAGAGATTGTTATTGAGGCCTAGACCTATTCAAAGCTAACTGTAGTTAAAAAAAACGGAAGCCTTTGTGAGAAAAGCTTCCGTTCTAAAGGTATTATTTGCTGGTATAAATACTACTTAAAGTACCTCTGCAGCTGGAAAATCTACAGGGACTTTAGTCGTACTATGTACATAGTTTGAGATAGTCTTATCGCCTACAAGGCTGATAGCATCTATTAAATTTTCTTTAGTCCATCCTGCTGCAAAAAAAGCATCTAGGGCAGCTGGACTTGTCGCCCCTCTGTTTTCTGTAATGTTTTTAGCTAGCTTTGCCAAGCTATCAAGCTTTGAATCCCATGAAGCTTTCCCTGCTCTTAATTCAAGAATCTGCTCTGGCTTGTAACCATTCATTCCTGCAATGGCAGTATGGGCAGCTAGACAGTATTGACATTTATTTACTTCACTTACAGCAAGGTTAACAACTTCTTTTTCACTGGCTTTTAGAGAAGTTTTTGCATTAGCAAAATCAAGATAGTTTTTCAATGCGTTGTCACTATGTGCATATGTAGCATACAAGTTAGGAACAAATCCTAGTGCTTTTTCTAAGTTGTCAAATATGCCTTGGTTAGTTGGGCTTACATCGTTTCTTGTGGGTACGTTGAATTGTGCACTCATGATATTTTGTTTTTTTAGTTTGAATATGTTAGGGAATAATTCCCTTTTTATTTATGGTGCAAATATGCGGCAGATGTTAGTTTTATTTTAGGTTAGGATTTCCCTAAGAAGAGTAAATTATTCCCGATGTGTTGTCGAAAAAATACACATTACTTGAAATATTTACAAGATGGTTTCTTTTTATTAACCTTGTGAGTGGGTAAAAAGTACTGGTGTATTTTATAAATGTGTATAGTTTAGTTAATAAATATTCGTATACAAAAAGAGCCAAACCTATGTTAAGTAAGTTTGACTCTTTATATAAGATTGTATTGTATTTATTATAAAACGGTAAGCGTATATTTAGGCGTAGGGTTAAGAGGGCAGAAATATTCGTATTCTCCTTTTTTAAGATTTACGATCCCTGTTTTACAACTTGTAGCATTAGCAACGGGAGATGTTACGTATGCTGATTTGATATGATTAGCCGCATCGTATTTTCCCTTGGGTACAAGTACAAATCCTACCTCATGATCAACACCATTGTTAGCTATTTCAAACTGGTAAGATCCTTCTTCAATCACTAATGCTTTAACTTTAAACTTTCCTTCTACTTGACCTAAGTGTATCGTTTCTACACCATCAACCACTGTAAGTGAATACTTAGGAGTAGGGTTCATAGGACAGAAATACTCATATTCTCCAGCTTCTAACGTCATAACACTTGTAAGTGAATTCTTGCCAGTAGGAACCGTTGATTGTACATAAGCTTCTTTAATATGATTGTCAGCGTCATATTTTCCTTTTGGTACGAGTACGAATCCTACTTCGTGCGCAACATTACTGTTTGAAATGTTGAATTGGTAGTCACCAGATTTTAACACTAGATTTTCTGTTGTGAATGCTCCAGTAATTTGTTCTAAATTAACTTGCTCTACTTGTGCAAAAATTGATGAAATACTTATTGCAAGTATTGCCATCGAAATTAATATCACCTTTTTCATTGTATCTTAATTTATAATGTTTTAATCAAAATATTTAACAGTGCAAAGATGCAATAGTAATACAGCTGACTAGAGGTAGATTATTCCCTTATACTTGTATTTATGTCCTTTTGTAGCTTGGTTGGGTAAGGGTAAGCTTACTTTTCTTGAAGGCGGTAGGACTTAAACCTTGATGTTTCTTGAAGAATTTAGAAAAATGACCTGGGTCTTTGTAGCCCAGTTCTGTTGCTATTTCTTCTGTCGATTTATCTGAGTATAACAGTAAGCGTTTGGCTTCTAGTATGATACGGTCATTAATAAACATGATCGGTGACTTGTCACTATATTTTGGGAATAAGTTGGATAGTGTCTTTGGAGATTTGAATAATAAATTGGCATAATCTTTCACATGGTGTAATTCTCTAAAATGTTTCTCTACGAGAATGTTATACTCTCTGATAATATTCATGTGCGCATTACTTATCGTAGGCTGAGGCAAATCATTTTTAGCCATTCTAGTCGATAGAATAAGTAATCGCTTCAATAGTGATCGTAGCATTTCTCCTTGTAGATGATCTTTGATAGTTAGATCTTCCTTAAATAATTCTATTAAATTCACAAAATGACTGACCTCCTTGTCATTTAATTTTATTGTCTGCGGCTGAGAGGATCCAAAAAACAAAAAACCTTGACAGGACACCTGATCATCATGAGTCTGAATACAGAAAAATTCTTTATTAAATACGAATGCAATCAGATCCTCAGCGTCCATAGGAATCTCCATTACATTAAGAGGGGTACAGAAGATAACTTCATTTTCGTTTAGATTAAGATTGTAGTCATCAATCTTTATGGGTACTATACCCCGTTTACTCCACAATACCTTGTAGAGACCTTTATCATTTAAGAGTTCTTGGGATGGGGCACAAGTAAAATTTGTTAAAATAAATATATCGTCATCCTTAAGGCTGCTGTAAGTTAGTTTCATTGTTTAGCGATGATAGTGAGTTTGCTCATATTTAACTGAGTTACGATTAGATTGTTTTGTCTTTTATTGTCATTTTTCAGGTTAATATAATGCTTACTTGATAACATCGCAGACCAGCCTAAGAATTCAAGCGATTGTAAATCTTATTGTAAAAAAGAGGCA